>JAZRHU010000040.1:0-4927 GCA_045644945.1 Candidatus Fimimonas sp.
TTGCCATTCTTTTTGTGCAGTATGCAGTTTATCACAATACCTATTGCGGCACTTTGCAAAGGTAAGTTAAAGGAAGCTGCGTTGGACTACGTGTTTTTGTTTGGATTTTTGAGTTGTACCTTTGGTACATTTACCGCAGTGCACTTTTACAACACCTATCCGGTGTTTTCCTACTACATCATTTGCTCTAATATCACACACACTGCTGCCGGATTTGCCGCGTTGTACATTGTGATATCTGGTATGCAATCCATGAAGAAAAGAACGATGTACTGGGTGATGGGCATTTTGCTTGCAGTTTGTGCAGTTGCGTTGGTCATCAACTCTACTGGAAGCTACAACTACATGTTTTTGAAATCCCACGATGGTACACCATACGTACTTTTCTACAACCTTGTGAAGGGCAACCCTGTACTTTACCCGATGTTGGTTATTGGCACATTCCTTGTGTACATTGTGGTGTTTTACATTGTGTATCACGCCATTGCTAGAAAGTTGGCGCAACGAAAGTCCAAAAAGAAAAAGCCTGAAATTGTGACGGAAACACCTGAACAAACAACCGAACAATAGACCGTTTTTTACATCAAAATAATGTGAATAATTGCAAAAAAAAGCGACCACGTGGTCGCTTTTTTTTGTTTTGTAGTTGTATTTTAGTTATAAAAATTGTCTCTTTTAAAATTGGTTGGCATGCGCAAAATTATGCACACAAAGATGTCCATATCAAACTTAGACACGACCAACTTAGCGCGAGAAAACCACAAGGCATTTACTTGTTTTTGAGTTGTTTGCGAAAGATGCAATGTGCCAAAACAAAGACCACCATCGTGTAGAAAGAAATTATCAAAGCGTACAAGCAAAGGTTTTGCGATGTTTGATGTATCAAGTTTTGTGGTATGGCTACGCTTGGCAAAAATGGTAAAAACGTTAGTATATCTTTGAATGTGCCATCTGTTAGAGGGAAAAACATTCCGCTGAATATCGACGTTAGTTGCACAAATATTGTAGATACACCTGCGCACGATTTGCTACCCAAAATTGATCCCAATATGATTCCTACACAAATGTAGAAAATTGATATCAGTAGCAAACTGAAAAATGCCAGAAATGTTCCCCAAGTAAGTTTTAGTCCAAACATAATACCAACGGCAAAACAAATGACAGTTTGCACCACCGCAATCACTAGACTTGGCAAAAAGTAGCCCCAAAAGAAATGCTTGGGTTGCATTGGACTTGCTGACAATCGGGTTTGGAAGGCCGTCTCGCGGTCTTTTGCAATTTGTGTGCATTGAGTAAGACTTACAAACGTGTAGGAAAACACCGCAATGCTTGGTATCAAATTGTTGGTGGCAAACATTGGTACCATATCGTCCGTTGCGCCTGTGCCTGCTTTGATTGTTTGAAAGACAAAAAACATCAAAATTGGAAAGGCAATGGTAAAGAACAAGTTCAACGGATTGCGAAGATGCTCCTTGAGGTTGCGCTTGGCAAAAACTAGACTTGTCATAAATTACCCTCCACGATGGAAATAAATGCTTGCTCTAGGCTGGTTGTTTTTGTTTGGGTTATAAGTTGTTTTGGCGATCCAACTGCCACCACTTTGCCACAATCCATTACCGCAACGGTATCTGCAAGGTGCTCGGCCTCCTCCATGTAGTGGGTGGTTAGAACAATCGTCATCTGCTCCTTTAGCTTTTCGATCAGCTTCCAAAGTTGGTTGCGTTGAAGCACATCCACCCCCAGCGTTGGTTCGTCCAAAAACAGCACTTTGGGGTTGGTGACCAATGCCATAGCAATGGAAAGTCGGCGTTTGGTGCCACCGGAAAGGTTTTTGGCAAGTGTGTTAGCAACCTTTGTTAAATCAAATTGCTCCATTAGTTGTGTTACGCTTGTTTGCACACTTGATTTGTCCATACCGTAGATTTGTGCAATAAATTTGATGTTTTCCGCAACTGTTAGATTTTCCGCGATGGCAGTTTCCTGCGGGGAAATGTTGATGATGGATTTGATTTTTGCAAGGTCTGCGTCAAGATTGAGGCTATCGTAGTGAACGACGCCACAATCTTTTGAAATTAGCCCTGTAAGCACCTTGATGGTTGTTGTTTTGCCAGCACTATTTACACCCAAAATGGCAAAAACTTGGTTGTTTGGAATGGTCAATGTGACGTTATCTACCGCTAGTAGATTGCCATACTTTTTGGTTAGATTTGAGATAGTTATCATTGTTGTTGTCCTTTTGCAAAATCTTTTGCTAATTTTAGTATGTCGAACTGCTAAAAATTGACTAACTACGCGAAAAATATGCCTACACACTTGGGCTACTGCAACTTGGATGTGTAGGCAATTTGTTAGTTTTGCGCGTTAAACTTTTGGTTGAGTTTGTTGGTGCTACGCTTGATGATTGATGCAACAACTAGCCACACAACGACATAGCCCACAACAAAGATTGCAGTAAACACAACAAGTGGCACAATGCCATCGGCAAGCCAACCGTTGAATAGATATATGCCAAGATAGTCGATGTACAACACCACACCATGCAACACGATTGCATGCATAAGTGGCAACTTTTCAATTTGGTACACCGCCGTTATGCCCGCTGCGACAAATGCCATGATGCTTGACGTTACAACGCCCAGCACAACTTGGTTAACTTCTAGTGTTGCAACAACACCACATAGGCCCAAAATGCCATACACAATGGCCAAAATGACTGGGCCACCCCACGCAGCCATCATACCGCGCAAACAAAAATCCTTCCAAAACTTTTTCATAGTTGATATCTCCTTTTGATTTCGCTAAAACATCTACGAGAAACGTAGTCTGTGTAGCCACACTTGAAAATGACATCCACAGCGCCACTAAATGATGCTTTGAACTTGGCAATTTGTTTTTCGTTGGCAATGGCAGACTTGTTGATGCGCACAAAATAGGTGGGCAAAAGTTGCTCGATTTCGTACAGGCGCATTTTGACAAGGCGTTGTTTGCCGTCAATATCTACGGCGTAAGTTTTGCCATCGATGACCGTTAGACAGGCAATCTCGTCAAAGGCAAGCATTTGCACTTCGTCATTGTGGTACACAGCAATTTTGTCTGTGCCACTGTACTCTAGGCAAAGCCTTTCAATTTCGGTAGCAATGTCCTTTTTCTTTTTGAGGGTTACGTGTACCGATTCTTCGCAATCGGGGGAAATTGTTAGTTGAAATTTCATCTTTTTGTTGCCTCCTTGATAACAGTATAGCATAGCTGAAAAATTTTGCAATATCTTTGATGTGTTCGGTCTAAATTGACCAATAAACGGCAAAAAAATCCTTGGCGGTTGACCAAGGACTTTTGATTTTGCGTTATTTTTGCGGGAGGTGCAACCCCTCCCCTACCTTTTTGATAACATGCAGGCGAGCACAGATTGCCCCTACGTACTATCTTTCAGCATGATAACTGACATAGATTGCTAATAGCTTTTAGATAGTATTACAACAGCCCTTCCAGCTGTTTGCGGAGTGCGAGCATATCTTGGCTGTACAAGTTGCGTTGCGATCTTGGGGGGTTGATTTGGCAAATTTGCGATAGAACACAGGGCTTGTCTTGCAAGATGTAGATGTTGTCCGCTAACGCCAATGCTTCGTCCACGTCGTGGGTTACCAAGATTGTTGTGCGGGGGTTTTGTGCGAGCAAATTATCCAAAGTTTTGTACAAGGTTTTGCGGATACCCAAGTCAAGCGACTTGAAAGGCTCGTCCATCAAAAGCACGTCCGATGGGTAGGCAAATGCCCTTGCAATGGACACGCGTTGTTGCTCGCCACCGGAAAGATTTGTTACAAAACTGCCACTTAGAGGTGCGATTTCCGCAAGGTTAAGGTACCTTTGCACCATGTTTGCGCGTTGGGATTTGTCCTTGATGACGTTTAAAAGCACCATTTCTACATTGCCAAAAACCGTTGTGTGGGCCAATCGTGGTTGTTGGAAAACGTAGGACAGTTTGCCACAGTTGATTGTGCCATCGTAGTTTACAAAGTTGGCAATGGCGTTGAGTAACGTTGTTTTGCCACAGCCCGACTTGCCCAAAATTACGTGCACTTTGTTGCCTTGGAAGGTGTGGGAAAAGTTGTTGTAGATGGTGTTTTTTTCGTAGGCGAGGTGCAAATTTTCAATTTTTACTTCGCTTGCAGATGTGTGCATGTTTACATTTGTTTTCATCTTGCACCCCCTTTGATAGCTTTGCTAACAAGGCGCATAGCAACATCCAAAAGTGTTGCAAATGCTACCGACAAAATTGTTAGTGCAAACAAGGAAGCCATTTCCTGATAGACATTGGCCGATTGGATAAGTCCACCGATACTTTGGTAGGAGTAGGATAGTATTTCCGCAGAGATAATCAGCTTGACAGTAAAGGACAACGTTGCTGGCAACTCGCCAAGTAGATATGGCGCAACTGTTGGCAAGTACACCGTTTTGAGTTGTTGCCATTTGGGTACGTTGTAGAGCGTGCACATTTCCACAAGGCCTTTGTCCACTTGGTCGATGGATGCAGTTACGCTTGCGTACAACATTGGGAACACCACCAAAAGGCCCACCACTATTGGGGTTGTTTTGGGATCGACAAGCAAAATCAAAATTACCATCACGGCAACTGTTGGTGCAGAACGTAACAACGCAATTACAGGCTCAAGAACTTTGCCAACTGCTGGCACAAACTTTGCAAGTACGCCAATTGCTACGGCGCAAAGCAAAGAGAGTGCAAAACAACTAAATACTCTGCCAAGTGTGGACAAAAGTGCAAGCCAAAAAGCGCCATCACAAAGGTACTGCCAAATGCTTGCAAGCGTTGCGCCAATGGATGGGAACACAAACTCGCTACCCACATGCAAAAACATCAAGTGCCACACAAGAAATATGACTGTAATGGATGCAAGTGGGTAAAGTATGG
>JAZRHU010000041.1:0-25399 GCA_045644945.1 Candidatus Fimimonas sp.
CAAGTTTCATAGTGGATTTGATAGAAATAGAATACGTTTTGTGCGTTGTTTAGAGATTGTCCAATACAAATTGCAACGTCGTGTGGTTGTTTGCAAGAAACTCCACGGCATCGAAGTAGCCTTGGATGCCCCTGCCAACAAAGTTTGCAACACACACGTCGGCCAAAACATCGGTGTGGCGGAAAGTTTCGCGCGCGTAGATGTTGGACATGTGCACGTCCACAACTGGGATGTTGATGCACTCGATGCAATCGCGAAGAGCATAGCTATAGTGGGCGTAGGCGCCGGCATTTAGCACAACGGCATCACAATCGGTTTGTTGAAGAATGTTTACAAGTTCGCCTTCGATGTTGCTTTGCGCGCAGACAATTTCGACACCAAGGGTTTGGCCGTAGGATACTACTTTGTTTTGCAAAGTTTCGAGGGTGTCGCTACCATACAAAGTGTGGTCGCGCTTGCCAAGCATGTTCATGTTTACGCCGTTGAGAAGTAGAATTTTCATTTTGAGCACCTTTTTGAAGTGATATGTTTAGAGAAGATTTTCCTTTGAAAGGAAATCGCGGAATTGTTGATAGTTGTTTTGAATTGGGGTGTTGGTCCACAAAGCAAAGGACTTTGCGCCTTGATGGTAGAGCATTTGCAAGCCATCCACCACCTTGACGCCACGCGCAATTGCTTTGTTGCGCAGGCCACTTGTGCCGTTGTAGGCAGAGACAAACACAAATTGACAGCTTGTGGGGAGTGGCAAGTTTTGCTCGAACTCGCACTCGGGAACGAAGGTCAAAATGCCGTAGGGTTTGGCTATATCGGTGGACAAATTGTATTTTTTTGCGAGCACGTGTGCGTTTTCCGCCGTGCGATTGATAACTTGCATTTGGCATTTGCCAAGTAGCTCAACAATGGTTGCCTCGGCACCGCCACCTGCACCAACTATCCAAATTGGCTTGTTGGCAATATCTATGCCGTTAGACAAAAGCGCTTGCATTACGCCAAAACCATCGGTAGATGTTGCAGTTATATCCTTGCCCACCGTATTGACAGATGGCATGCTTGCACCAAACAAATTTGCTACGCGGTTTTTGAAGGGAAGAGTGATATTTGCACCATCGTAGGCGGAGATTGTTTGGAGAAGTTGTTCGTCAGCGACGTCCGCAGGGAGATTGACCGCATCGTAACTGCAACAAACGTTGGCATTTTTAGCCAAGATTGTGTGCAAAATTGGAGATTTGCTTGCTGTTACGTTGGAGCCAATCACGCAAAACTTTTTGGGGCTGACACCAACTGCTTGCAAAAAGTTGGGGAAGGACACTTCCACAGGGAAACTGTCCACACTACCGCCACCGCAAGCAAGGGACATAACGCATGCACACATGGCCATACGATGGTCGCCAAAACTGTGGAAATGGGGTTTTGTTGGAAGTTTGCCGTTGGACACGATTGTGAGATTTTGCCCATCGAATGTGGCAGTTTGACCGAAAACGTGGGCCATATCTATGATGGCATCAATGCGATTGCACTCCTTGTGGGCAAGTTCGGCAACGCTCTCGAAGGTGTGCGTACCTTGGGTTACAAGGGCCAATACCGACAAAATGGGTATTTCGTCAATGGCGTTGATAACATCCGTTGGAGTGGCAAACAAGGGGCCTATTTTACCATTTTCCAGGCGGATATCCGCCACTAATTCGCCAAAGGATGTGCGGACATTTTCCACAAAAATTTGTGCACCAGCACGCTTTGCAACACTCAAAAATCCAACACGTCCCTCGTTAATTCCCACATTGGGCAATGTGATGCTTTGGTTGGTTAGATGTGCCAAAGCAATCAAAAAGCTTGCGGAAGAAATGTCGTTGGGAATGGTTACATCAAGTGGGTTAGGAACACTTTTTGTAACGGTGCAGTTGGTTGTGTCTACGCCACAGTGGGAAAGCATTGTTTCCGTGTGGGTGCGTGTGGAAATGGGCTCGATGTACTGCGTTGTGCCTTGGGCAAATAGGCCGGCAAGTAGTACCGCACTTTTGACTTGGGCGGAGTTGACTTGCGCAGTTAGGCATTTGCCAACAAGTTTGGATGGGTGGATTGTGAACAATTGGCCATCTTGGGTGGTAAAACGTGCGCCAAGTTCCGTCAATGGCTCAATTACACGTTTCATTGGGCGCTTGGTAAGGCTTTGGTCGCCAACAAAGGTGGCCCTGATACCAAGTCCTGCCACCACGCCTGCAAGAAGTCGAGCTGTTGTACCGCTGTTTTGACAATCCAAAACAACGTTATCGTTGGGTTTGCTGATGGGTACAACTGTTGCCGTTGTGCCGTCAATTTCAATTTGGGCGCCCAAAGTGCGCAAGCAATTTACTGTTGCAAGAACATCGGCGCAAAGGGCAATGTTGCGAATGATGCTTGGGCCATTTGCAATGGCGGAGATAATCAGGGCGCGATGAGTTAGGGACTTGTCGCCATAGCAAACGGATGGATCAATATTAAATTGTGAGTTGAAGTTTAGCATAGGCGAAAAGTGTGTTAAAAATTAGATTTTTTATGTGCGACAACCCCTCAGGCACTAAGTGCCAGCTCCCCTTACACAAGGGAGCCAATCATGTTGTTTGAGTTGACACAGTATTTAATGAAATAGTTGTAATTTTGATAGTTGGTTAAATTTGTTCAGCGGAACGCCAAGAATGTCGTCCCCTACTATAACAATGATACATTGCTATTTTAGCAACAAATCTTTTAGTTGTGAAAGTGGTAGTTGAACGCGTTCGAACTTGTTGGGCAAGACAAAAGTTACCAAATCGTTGTCGTTCTTTTTGTCCTGCAGGGTGGCATTTAGCATTGTTTCCGTCAAAGTTGGGCAAATGTTGGCAAGCTTTGTTGCTTCGCTTTGCCACTTGGTGAGGTAATCTTTGTCGCAAAGGCCAAGCTTGTAGGCAAGCAAAGTTTCGTAGTAGATGCCGTTTATGACAGCAAGTCCGTGGGAAATGCCAAGTGTAAGCTCCATTGCGTGGCCGATTGTGTGGCCAAAGTTAAGACGTTGGCGGATACCTTGGTCAAATGGGTCAAGCTCGCAAACTGTTTGTTTCCATTTTGCGCAGGCCAAAATGGTATCTTGAATGTTGCCACGGGCAAAAATATCGTCAATTTGTTGAGTGAGCATGCGGTACTTCAAAATTTCCCCATGGCCGTTTTGCATTTGGTCGGCAGGGAGTGTGTTCAAAAAGTCCACATCCAACAAAACGTCCCCTGCGTAAAAACTGCCCACGGCATTTTTGACGCCATCAAGGTCGATGGCCGTTTTGCCACCGATAGAAGAATCCACCATTGCAAGAAGTGTTGTTGGCACGTGCAAAACGTTGACACCGCGCTTGTAGATTGAGCAGGCAAAGCCAACTGTATCGCCAACGGAGCCACCACCAACAGCCACAACTGTTTGGTTTTTGCGTAGATTTTTGCTCAAAAACCAACTGCACAACTCTTGCACAGTTGCAAAGTTTTTGGCAAGCTCGCCACGAGGGATAACAAAAACGTTGTCGCCTGTGACGTTGTACAACTTTTGCAAATTGGCGTCCGTCACAATAAGACAGTCCGAGTAGTTGTTTGTATTGAATTTTGCAAGATTAAGTTCCATTGTTAGTTTACCTTTTTGGGTAGTTGATTGGGGTTTTGCTGGTATTGAGCCAAAACTTGGTTTGCCAACACGTAGTTGACAATGTGCTTTGCGATAAATCCAACATTGGGGATAACGCACGTATCGGCGCGCTCGTATTGTTGGGGGACTTTTTTGAGGGTTTGGGTGTCGATTGTATCCACGCCCTTGACCGTTGGAATGGGTTTTACAACAAGGTTGATAACAACATCTTGTCCGGTGGTTACACCACCAACAATGCCACCACAAAGGTTGGTTTTGTAGGACACGTGTCCGTTTTTTGCGGTTAGTTGGTCGTGGGAGGTTACGCCTGTCATGGATGCGTAGTCGGCGCCAACACCAAAGGAAATACCTTTGACGGATGGGATTCCAACGAGGTGTGCGGAAAGTTGCGCATCAAGGCGTTTGTGGTAAGGAAAAATTTCGCCAATGCCAGCGGGCACTTGGGCGGTAACGCAAACCACACCACCAAGACTATCACAACGACTCTTGGCGGAATCAATTTCCACCAGCATTTGTGCCAACGCATTGCTATCCTTGCAAGGGAAAGGTTGCGTTGTGTGGTTGTTTGCACAATCCTTGGCAACTACACTACCGATTTGTTTGACGTGGTAGTTGGTTGAGATGTGCCAATCAAGTAAAATTTGCTCGCAAATACAACCCAAAACCACGTAGCAAACGGAAGAACGTGCGGAGGCAATTTCCGCAATGTCACGCGCGGTCAAATCGGGATGGCGAACTGTGCCCACCAAATCGGCATGACCTGTGCGCACCGCCGTGATGTTGGGACGGGCTTCCACGCACTTGTTGGCAATGGTAAAGGTTAGCTCGTTGCCGTCCGTTACAAACTCTACGTCACTTTCGTGGCCGACAAAGACAACTTTGTCCACAAAAGTTTGACGGCTACTGCGACCAACACCGCTTTTGCGTGTTGCAAGTGCACTATTGATATTGTCGACGTTTACGCAAACACCCTTGGGGATACCGCAGATTGTGCCTGTGTAGCCAATGCCGTGGGATGTTCCGCTAAAAGAAAAAGTTATCATGTTGTTACCTATTTCCACTCTTGTGGGCAAGTACGGTTTGCTTTGAACCATGCTGTGTCCTTGAGAAGTGTGATGTTGTTGGATGCTGTGATGTTGATACCCAAATTGTTGCAAGTGAGTGTGATGTTGCCATTGAGAGGTGCCGATCCTGAGGTGATGGAACTACTGTACAATGACGTTGCAAATACCATGTCGGTATAGGGGGCAACACGATTGATCATAAGTTGGGTTGGGAATTGGTTTTCGTTGTTGGAGGTGTACTCCGCACTGCCTGTACAACAGCATACGCACACTACTTTGGGTTGGATTTTTCTGAGCAATTCGGCGGTAGATGATGTTTTACTGCCGTGGTGACCAGCCTTGAAAAGCACAACTTGAGGCAAATCGTTGTATTGAACGAGATATTTTTCGCCTGACTCTTCCAAGTCACCTGTAAACAAGAAGTGGTTGACATTCTTTTCGTTTTCGGGATTGCTCAAATTGTTGAAGTCGTAGTTTTCGCCATATTGGTGGAACATGATGCAAACGGAGTAGTCGTTTTCGTCGGAAGTTTTGTTTTCGTAGTAGTAGTTGTACAAAATTTCCATTTCCACATTGCTGGAAAGCTTGATAAATCTACGTGCGCCTGTGGCATCTACCGATTGGCTAAATCTTGTGGCCTCGTTGTTGTTGTTCCAGCAATCAAGTGCTGTGTAGTGGTTGGCACCAGCAGTCACTTCGGCAGAGCGCTCTGCTTTGTAGTTGGTTGCAACCTTGGTTGTTTTGTTAGAGCGAGGGAAGTCGATGATGTTTTTGCAAATATATCTCTTGAAAATACCTTGATTGCCATTAGATGAGTCGCTTACAAAACCTGCAATGTGGTCTTGGTCGGCGTGAGTTGCGATAACGTACTCCAAAATGCCATCGGTAACATATTTCTTGAGATAGTTGTCGATTGTGTTTGTGCTTGCGTATCTTGAACCGGCGTCAATCAAAATATCGGTGTCGCCTGCCTTGATGTATGTACAATCGCCTGTGTATTGGTTGCCAAGCTCCAAAAAGTGGATTTGCAAGTCGGTTGTATCCACAATCTTGGCTGTATCGGCAATTTTTACAGATTTGCCATCCTCTGACAAGATGCCGTACTTGCCGTAGTTGATTGTTTCTTCGTTGGAAGGTGCTTCCACAACGGTGTTGGTAACTGTTGTGTAGCGTGTTTCCCCTTGGTAGGTGTAGGAAAGTTCCACTTCTACCAAACCTGGAGTTGTGAGCTCGCCAGTTGGGGATACGATTGTAAAGTCGGTAACGATTGACGTGTGTTCGTCGGAGAAAGTTGCCGTTACAACAAAGTCGGAGTTTTGGAGCACATGGCCAACTTCCCAACACTCGGCATCAATTGTTGCGGAGATGCTTGTGAGTGTTACTGGTTTTGCAACAACTGTAAATGTAACAGGTTGGTTGTAAGTGACTGAGAAGTCACTTGATGTATCTACGTAGGAAATTGTTGTTTGTTTTGTGCCAGCGGTTGATGTGTCAACGGCAGAGAAAGTGAAGTTGGTAACTGTTACTTTGGAGCCATCGGAGTACACTTCTTGCACCAAGAAGTGCTCGGCAGAAAGTGTTTCGCCAACTTGGAGAGGTGCGCCAACGTAGGTTGCCTCGATACCGACAAGCACAACTGGCTCAAAAACTGTGATAGTGATTTCGTCCGTTGCCGTTTGGCCCAGTTCGGTGTAGGTAACTTGAACAGTCTTTTCGCCTGGAGTGGCACTATCCAATGGACTGTAGGTAAAATTGTAGACTTCGTAGGTAAGTTCTTGCTTGGTAAGGCCTTTGAGTAAGGTTACCTCTACCAAGATATCATCCTTGATGAGCGCACCACCAACAGGTACAGGCTCACCAACGTAGGTTGCCTCGATAGTGAGTACATCCTTGATACCAAGTGCGTCCAAAATTGCTTGACATCCTGCAAGGGTAAAAAGTGTTACGATAAGCAAGATGCTTGCGATGATAGTTTTGAGTGTGCGAGAATTGTTCATAGTTGCGCGCTCCTTTTGTTTTGGGAAATTGACATCCTTTGGGAAAAACGTAACCTTGTTAACAATTGTTTTGGTTACGGTAGATGTACAATGGGTGCATATTTATCAGTATATACAATTATACACTATATGCAAGTACTATTGCAAGTGGTTAGGGAAATTTAGTGCAGTTTATTTAAGTATATAATTTATTTAGGCAAAAAAAGAAGATACCACCGGTGTGATGGTATCTCTTTTTGATTTTGGCTGTAAATTTTTTATTGGAGAATTTGACAACACGGCTAAAGGAAAATTTCTAATAATGGAGGGGTTGTGTTGTCAAACATTTTGGCTATATTTCTTGGAGATTACTTTTTGAAGTAACGGTTGTAAAGACCAAGGAAAGCTTTGCCGTGACGAGCTTCGTCGCGAGCCATTTCGTGAACTGTGTCGTGGATAGCGTCCAAGTTCAAGATCTTTGCACGTTTTGCAAGGTCAGCTTTGCCCATTGTTGCACCATTTTCCGCTTCGATACGCATCAAAAGGTTCTTTGCTGTGGAGTCTGTAACAACTTCGCCAAGAAGTTCTGCAAACTTAGCTGCGTGTTCAGCTTCTTCCCAAGCTGCCTTTTCCCAGTAGAGACCGATTTCGGGGTAACCTTCGCGGTGAGCAACACGTGCCATAGCAAGGTACATACCAACTTCGGTGCATTCGCCCATGTAGTTAGCGCGAAGGTCGTCGATGATATCTTGTGGAGCGCCTTGAGCAACACCAATAACGTGTTCAGCAGCCCAGCTCATTTCGTCAGATTGAGCCATAAATTTGGAAGCAGGAACTCTGCATTGTGGGCAAAATTCTGGAGCAGCATCGCCTTCGTGAACATAACCGCAAACGGAACATACAAATTTCATAATAGTTTTTCTCCTTGATATTAAATATTTTTAATTTTAATTTTTTGATGACTTGTTAGTCAATTAGTTTAGATTTTGTTAAGCAAAAAATGTGTTTTTTGTTATTTTTTGGGGATACGTGGTTGTTTTTTGAATGTGCAACCACATTGGCAGAATTGGTAAATTACTCTTCTACCTCTTCGAATTGATCTGGGCCAACACCGCAAAGTGGGCACTCTTCTGGAGGAGTATCTCCTTCGTGAACATAACCGCAAACTGTGCAAACAAATTTTTTCATGATAGTTTCTCCTTTTTGATTAAAATTTTACGGCAAGGCCGTTAGTTTAGTTTTGATTTCGGCAAGCTTCGCAAGTGCCGTAGAATGTTACTTGGTAGTGATCTACCCCTTGGATCTCGTGGGAAATGGCAATTTTGTCCATTGGCAAGTCGGTTACTGCACCACAGCTTTTGCACACGTGGTGTACGTGGGGTGCGCAGTAGGCATCGAAGCGCTCGGCACTACCTTCCACGCTCACTCTGATGAGCCTTCCATCTTCGCACAACTCGGAGAGATTGCGATACACAGTTCCAAGACTGATGTTGGGGATAACTTTGCGAACTTGCTCGTACACGTAGGATGCATCGGGGTGACATTTTGTTGAACACACCACGTTGTAGACGGCTTCGCGTTGACGGGAAAATCTCATTGGTTACCTCCTTGTTTTTTTTGCTAAGTGATAATTTTTATCCTTTGTGCTTAAATGATAACATTTCCTATTTATTTTGTCAAGGGGTTTTTGAAAAAATTTTTAGATTTTTTTGAGATTTTTTTAAGAGCAATGCCGAAGGGCATTTTTGCGACATTCTGCAGGCAAATATGCCAAATGATTGACAAAACGGGCATCAGCATTTACAATTGTATCAACATGAGGTGTTCTATGACAATACAACAGTTGCTTTCTCCAATGAGAAGAGCCATACAAGATTTTGATATGATACAACCAAACGACAAGATTGCCGTGGGCGTATCGGGTGGTAAGGATAGTTTGGTGCTTTTGACTTTGCTAAAGGCATACCAACGTTTTGCAGACAAGCCATTTGAACTGATTGGTGTTACCATCGATATGGGCTTTGCCGAGGATACTTTTGCGCCTATCGAGGAATATTGCCGTGAACTTGGTGTAGAGTACCACATCATCAAAACCGACATTGCGGAAATCATTTTTGATGTGCGCAAAGAAAGCAACCCTTGCAGTTTGTGCGCAAAGATGCGTCGTGGCGCGTTGAACTCCGCCATTGTGGAGCGTGGTTACACAAAGCTTGCACTTGGACACCACCAAGATGACGTTGTGGAAACATTTATGCTGAGCTTGTTCCACGAAGGCAGATTGAACACATTCCAGCCAAAATCCTACATGGACAGAATGGGAGTGACATTGATTCGCCCAATGATCTACATTGAAGAACGTGACATTTTGGGGCTGGCGCAAGACATGCCGGTTGTAAAGAACCCCTGCCCTGCCGATGAACACACCGAAAGGGAAAGTATGAAGCAAATTTTGCGTGACATTGCGGAAAAGTATCCAAACGTGCGCCAAAAGTTTGCAAATGCCATCATGCACCCCGAAAGATACAATTTGTGGAGCAAAAAGGACTAGATTGAGATGCAACAGTTTGTTGCATCTTTTTGTTTGTTCAATCCTGACATCAAAAAAACACCCTCTCCGTCTTGCTACGCAATCCACCTCTCCCAGAGTGAGAGGCTTTTGCTGGGTTGTTTATTAACACATTCGCCCAGAGTGGGAGCCTCGATATCGATACAGATTGAGATACGGGCAAGCACAGCTGGCCCTACCAAATGAAATATATACTACTTGACAATAAGACAATAAAATGCGGGAGGGGCAACCCCTCCCCTACGTTATCAATACACCTAACCAATGATACTGAAAAAATAAGCATAGTATAAAAGACATCGCACAAAGGGAAAATTTTGTCGCAAAAGGGAAAAAGTATGACATAAAAGGTCGCAATTTTGCATCTACTATACAAGCGGAGCGCAAAATTGAAAAGTTACATCGAAGAACGTGTTTTTGAAATTGCTCAATACCTTTTGCATACAAAATGCACTGTGCGCCAAGTGGCAAGCGTGTTTTGTGTGTCCAAATCGACAGCGCACAAAGACTTGAGCTACCGACTACCGCAATTGGACAAAAGTTTGTACAAACAGGTGTGCAAAGTGCTTGGAGAAAACTGGGCAGAAAGATACATCCGCGGTGGCGAAAGCACAAAAAGAAAATACAAAGGGAAATAAAAAACAGCGAGATAACTCTCGCTGTTTTATGTTTGATATACAACACAAAAATGGCACCACTTTGATAAATCTACCTATTTGTACGTAGTTTGTATTCTAACCCTTTAGATAAGCCGTCTTCCCTTCTCAGGTACAGTGGTTTGTCATGCCCATCCGTATATATTTTAAATTCAAAATTTTCACGCGATGAATTTTGGTAAGTAATCATAACTCTAGGAAAACCTACCAATGGTATTACGACCTGCCAATAAAACTCGTCCTTGACCATTTCCGCATTCCACATCGAAACACTGTAATAGCAATAGTAACCTTTGCCATTCGCATGGAATTCGAAATAGTCATTCTCCTTGTAGATGTTTTCGAAAGTATTGTTAGTCAAATTAGCACTTATTACTGGAATCCTTTTATAACTGCTTGCTGATCTTGCCGTACAATAGAAGCATGGCAAAGCAATGATTGCCACCAAAACAGCTACCAAAATTATCACTTTGTTTCTTTTTGCATTAATCTTTTTCAATGCCTGACGCTCATTTTTTTGCGCAAATTTGTTAATTCGAGCTGTACAGCACTCGGCCTGTTTTGCGGAATCCTTGTAGTCACCCAACAACAGAAACTTTCTTTTTGCTTCCTCGAGGTCCTCGATTGTATCGCGTGATTGCAAAACAACGGCTTCGTTGTAGATTCGCAACTTTAGATTTTCGTCTGCTTGCAACATTTTGCAATCCTCCATAGAAAATTGTCAACATTGTACCACAATATTACAACAATGTCAATACCCATATATATATACGGATGTTTGCCACTAATAATATCTAGATTACATCATTGATGAAAAATACAAGTATGATAGAAGTGTCGAGCGTATGTTTATGTAAGACATTTTGCTAGTTTTGCATGCAAAACATCAACATTTTTGCGGTTAGTTTAAACACTTGCTTGACAAATGTTGTGGGAAAGTTTAGAATGGTATCACAACAAATTTCAGGAGAAAAATTATGGCACAACTCACTATGGAAAAGTTAGTTAACCTTGCTAAAGGCAGAGGTTTTGTATATGCTGGTAGCGAAATCTACGGCGGTCTTTCCAACTCTTGGGACTACGGCCCTCTTGGTGTGGAAATGAAAAACAACATCAAGCAAGTTTGGTACCGCAAGTTTGTAAAGGAACACCCACTTAACGTTGGTTTGGACTCCGCAATTTTGATGAACCCAAAAACTTGGGAAGCAAGCGGTCACTTGGGCGGATTTAGCGATCCATTGATGGATTGCAAGAGCTGTCATGCTCGTCACCGCGCGGACAACCTTATCGAAGACTACCAAGCAAAGCACGGCGTGGATATCCCTGTTGCAACAATGAGTAACGAAGATATGGAAAAGTACATTGTTGAACACCAAATCCGTTGCCCAATTTGCGGAAACTGCGACTTTACACCAATCCGTAAGTTCAACCTTATGTTCAAGACATTTATCGGTGTTACGGAAAACTCCACAAACACAGTTTACCTTCGTCCAGAAACTGCACAAGGTATCTTTGTAAACTTCAAAAACGTTTGCCGTACAACACGCAAAAAGCTTCCATTTGGTATCGGCCAAATTGGTAAGTCCTTCCGTAACGAAATTACACCTGGTAACTTCATCTTCCGTATTCGTGAGTTCGAACAAATGGAATTGGAATTTTTCTGCAAGCCAGGCACCGACCTCGAGTGGTTTGACTACTGGAAGAACTTCTGCAAGCAATGGCTACTTGACCTTGGTATCAAGGAGGAAAACCTCCGCCTTCGTGACCACGATCAAGACGAATTGTGCTTCTACTCCAAGGCAACAACCGACTTCGAAGTTAAGTTCCCATTTGGTTGGGGCGAACTTTGGGGTATTGCTGACCGTACTGACTACGACCTTGGCCGTCACCAAGAAGTTAGTGGCGAAACTTTGGAATACACCGACCCTATCACAAACGAAAAGTTCATTCCATACGTAATTGAACCAAGTCTTGGTGCAGACAGAGCATTTTTGGCCTTCCTTTCCAACGCTTACGAAGAACAAGTTGTTGGCGAAAACGACACACGTGTTGTATTGCACCTCCACCCAGAGATTGCGCCAATCAAGGCATGCGTGCTTCCACTTTCCAAAAAGCTTAGCGAAAGCGCAACTGCACTTTACCACGACCTTTTGAAGCACTTTACTTGTGACTACGACGAAGCTGGTAGCATTGGTAAGCGTTACCGCCGTCAAGACGAAATTGGTACACCATTCTGCATCACAGTAGACTTCGACACCGAAGTTGACGGTTGCGTGACAGTTCGTGATCGTGACACAATGCAACAAGAACGCGTTGCTATTGCCGACCTTGCAGAGTACCTCAAAAAGAGAATTTACATTTACTAATTTTGACCGCAATTGAAAAGCGATGGATTTGTTCCATCGCTTTTTTTTGTTGCATATTTTGTTTTTTACTTGATGCTATTTTGTTGCTAACTTGAAGTAAAAGGAGTTGCGCTATAATCTTTAATATTGACCGAATTCCCTAAAAGTATTGGAGTTAATGTTTAAAATAATTTCGTTATTAAAGATTACATAAACACTGTGAACATGAGAAAAGTTCATTCTACTCAAATCGAGACCATTGTTATAGCAATTGGAAGATGTCTCTATTTTGAAAAGCAATCCACACTTGGAGCAATCAAAGTTAAAGTATTCGCTCAAAAAACCAGGTTCGCCCGGATCCAATTCTCGCAACTCAAGTTGAGAATTTTTGCAACTTTGGCAAAAACAGAAAAATGTGCTGTGGTCTTGGCATACATCAATACCCGCGGTAGCCTCAGCAAACAAATCGGTGTAATACTGATGCATTGACTTAAGATATAGAATACTGCAACCATTCGAGCAGACAAATGCACTGCCGGTGTCCCTCCAAAGGTCAAATTCTTTACAAACGTGATCTATTTGCAAATGGAAGATCTTTTCATACAAGAGTTCGTCGCCATCGTAAACAACAATTTGGCGTTGATAGAGTCCATCTGCCAAACTAATACATTTGTAGATATCGTAAATTTTGAGATTACTTCCAATAATTTGGTAGGATATCTCGATCACATCGGCTGTTATTGTTTTGTTAACTAGGTGTTCTCCTGGGAAACCAAGGGTTACATTGTTGCCACATGCACAGTACTGCACTACAACCGAGTGGCGTTGTGAGTTGGACACAACATCCGTTGAAATTTGATCGTGGGCGCGCAATGTTGTTTGCAAATCGGTCTTACCACAAACAGCACACAGCTCAGTTCTTTGTATGCCATCGGTGCAGTTTGGGATACTATTAGGATTGTAGTCCACACTCAAAATGTGACCAATACTCCAATAGCTGTTTTGGTAGTCGCAATTTTCGCATTGCTCCAAAATTGTATAGCCATCGGAGCAATCGCTGTTGTCGTCTTGATAACTAATTTGCAATTGATGCTCTTGGGAGAAACTTGCTACACCGCTGTAGTTTTCTACAATTATATCGTGGTGATAGCTGATTGTAGCAATTTGGTAATTGGTTGCAACGCAACCATCATACACTTGCCACGTATCCCTTTCCATACGCAAATCGCATCGATAGCAACGATCGAGTGTGTAAGTGTGAGAGATGCCGTCTTGATCGATGTAGTGGGTAATTGTTGAGTAAATGAAATCGCAACCTGTGGACAAGTCTGCATATCTAATTGTACCACAAGGACACTCAGCCAACATATAGGTTGGGTTGCAATAGCCATCGGTAGGGATGGACTCTACCACTTTGTAGCTAACGATGTGTTCGTTGCTTTGATATTGCTCGGAAAAACCGCAGTTGGGGCAACTTTCGGTAATAGTAGAGCCATCAGCACAATCCTTGGCATTGTTCAAAGAGATGTTAGCAATACGCATATCTTTGTGGTCGCATTGCATTTGACTGTTGCATTGGGAGCACTTTACAATGTCGCCATCGTAGATGATGTTTTCTTTACCATGGACTTTGTAAATATCCATTGGGTCTTCGAGATAGAAAATTTCGCCCGTTTCATTGTCGATGTAGGCGTATAACTCCATTATTTTTTCGTAGGTTTCGTCATGAGAACCAGTGCTACCATATTCTTTGCTTATGCTACTTACATGTTTGTAATTATACCATCCGTCTTGTCGTGTATATACTTGGAACAAATAGCGGAAGGTGTAAAGTGTAGCATTGTTGCAAATTTCCTGTGTTTGGTACTCTTCCAAACGTACGGGCATGATGGTTGTAATCTGACTATAATAGCCATCCACGATGATACCTTTCATATTATTTATAAAGGGGGTGGTGTTTGACTCGTCATAGTATCCTTTCAGTTCGTGATACTCAGTTTCGCTCAAAGGCATCTGTTTTCCGTCTACTTCGTATCCTTTACGTCGCAAAATTTCATTAACAATTCGCGAAGGATCGTCCCACTTTTCCACCAAAGATGTGTAGTTGTAGTCGGATGTTTTCTTTTTGTCCGCGTCTACGATAATATTGGAGTAGATGTCCATTTCGAGCACTTGCTCAACACCGCTTACCGAAGCATCCATTGGGATATCCCTTATATCAAGAGTGACATCCGCCCACTTGACTTTGTTGTTTTTGATGACAACGGACAAGTCGAATATTTTGTCAACCGAATCTAACAATTGTGTCATTTGTTCGTAGATAAGTTGGCCATTGTCACCATCTGGAGACATCAACTGATACAAAGTGTTGTCCAATTGAGCAAACAAAGCATCCACTGTGCTGTTGTCGATGTTTAGACCAAGATTTGCTAAAAACGCCTTTAGTGTGAGTTGGGTAAACTCGTTTGAATTTAGATACTCTAATGTGGAACTTTTACCAAGCATCTCGGCCAATGTTGCAAATTGATTATCTGACATAACTGCAACAAAAGTATCAGCAAGTTGGGCAATCATTTCTGTTGTTACGCCGTCATCCTCCAGCTTGACAAGGATACCTTCCATTGGTTTTTGCAACAAATTGGAAAATTCCGCTTTGATGTTATCGACATATTGTTTGTCACCTTTGCCAGCATACTTGCAAAGCACTTCGTTGAGTGACAAGTTGTACAGGTCTTCGTTGAATTGGTGAATTTTATCAACGTTAAAAGCGTACTTGCCACCAAGACCTTTTGCTTTGTCGAAAAATGTTTTTACAATGCTAACAACTGCTTTATTACTATACTCATCGAAAGACTTTTGCAGAATGTCTACAATAGGTTCAAAGACTGTTTGCAACTGTTGGAGTTTCTCTTGACTGCTATTTGTGTCGTCATCCGAAGGAAGAAACTCGCCATCGAGATTGCCTTGTAAACTTTCCAAAAGCTCCTCAGCATTGAGCTGTTGGTAGGATACATACTTTGAAGACATGTATCTTGTTTCGATCAACATGGAATTGCCTCTTGTTGCAAATGCGATGCTAATCTTGTCCGCAAGTTGATTGTCAACTTTCAACTCCAAGTTGACATGACCTACAAGTGTATTGTTGGCGTCATCATGTACGATCATTTCCAAATCGGTAACATAGATTTGAATGATATTTGTGCCATCACTGAGATATATGTGGGTGTCTGGAGAAGTATAAACACACAATATTTCGTCATTTGGAAGATGACAAGCAACCAGACAAATCGCAGAACAAACCAAAACTATTATCAACACAGACAGCAAAATATTCCGTTTCATAATTCCGCCCTCCTTTTTAGGTATATCATTTGTTGCAATTGTATAATTATTTTATAATATATCATTTACATACAGCAATGTCAATACCAATATTCTAAATCGGAAAATAATACTGCGGTTTTAGACTGCAATTGGTTTAAGAGCCACCACTTATATGCGCAAACAGGACAATTTGATATTGCATGTGGGTCAATGATACATTTGCAACATTGTTGTAGATACATTATATCATACGGGGGGGGAGTCAATAGGTTTGCGAAAATTTTTGCAAAAAAATATTGATATTGATGTTGGCTTGGGATAATGTCAATTTTGTTGCCAAGTTGGATAAAATTTTGTATAATAGATGTGTTACGCAACAATATTGCCCCATGGTTTGTAGTGAGTTGACAACGACGGTTGTATTTGCCAGCGTGCAATCACAACACGATAGTACTACAAGGTGTAGTTAAGTCAAAAATGTGTAAAACTTGTTAGCAAACCATCAATAAGCCGTGAAAATATCACGGGATACAAAACAAGGAGAACAGACAATGGACATCATTTTGAAACTTGCAGATGAACTTGACGTTGCCAAATGGCAGGTGGAAGCGGCAGTTAACCTGATTGACGAGGGTAACACAATCCCTTTCATTTCCCGTTACCGCAAGGAAGCAACTGGCTCTCTCAACGACGAGCAACTTCGTAAATTGTTTGAAAGATTGACATATCTTCGCAATTTGGAAGAAAAGAAGGCACAAGTAATTAGTAGCATCGAAGAACAAGGCAAACTTACCGATGAACTTCGTGCGGAAATTGAAGCGGCGGAAACTCAAGTTGCCGTTGACGACTTGTACCGCCCATACCGTCCAAAGCGCAAAACTCGTGCGAGCGTTGCCAAGGAAAAGGGTTTGGAGCCACTTGCTAACATCATCCTTTTGCAACAAGAAAAGGAAGATATCAAGGTCATTGCTAAACAATATATCGACGCCGAAAAGGGCGTAAAAACTGCAAAAGAAGCCGTTCAAGGTGCGTTGGACATCATTGCGGAAGTAATTTCCGATAACGCTCAATACCGCAAGGATATAAGAGACCTCACTTACCGCTTGGGTAAGATTACTTCCGTTGCCAAAAAGCCAGAGGAAAAGACCGTTTACGAAAACTACTACAAGTACGAAGAGGACATCGTAAAGATGGCTGGTCACCGCATTTTGGCGGTAAACCGTGGCGAAGTGGAAAAGATTTTGACAGTTAAAGTTGTTGCACCGGAAGATTTGATTTTGGGCTACTTGGAACGTCACATCATTATCGGCAACAACCCCAATACTGAGCCATTTGTACGCTTGGCAATTCAAGATAGCTACGCGCGTTTGATTGCACCAAGCATCGAAACGGAAGTGCGCAATATGCTTACGGAAAAGGCAGAAGACGGCGCAATTAGCGTGTTTGGCAAAAACTTGGAGCAACTTTTGATGCAACCACCAATTGCAAACAAGGTGGTTTTGGGTTGGGACCCAGCGTTCCGTACCGGTTGTAAGCTTGCGGTAGTTGACGGCACAGGCAAAGTGCTTGATACAACAGTTATCTACCCTACTGCACCAACAACTCCACAAAAGATTGCACAATCCAAGACAACTTTGGTAAAACTCATCAACAAATACAAGGTTGAAATCATCTCGTTGGGTAATGGTACTGCCAGCCGTGAGAGCGAACAAATCATTGTTGAGTTGTTGAAGGAAACAGGATTGCCTGTTCAATACATCATTGTTAACGAAGCGGGCGCATCGGTGTACTCCGCAAGTAAGCTTGCCACACAAGAGTTCCCCGAGTTTGACGTTGGTCAACGTAGCGCAGCAAGCATTGCACGCCGTCTACAAGACCCACTTGCCGAACTTGTAAAGATTGATCCAAAGTCCATTGGTGTTGGTCAATATCAACACGATATGAACCAAAAGAAATTGGGACTTACATTGGAAGGCGTTGTAGAAGACTGTGTAAACAAAGTTGGTGTTGATTTGAACACTGCAAGTGCACCACTTTTGACATACATTTCCGGTATCAACGGAACAATTGCAAAGAATATTGTTGCATATCGCGAAAAGCACGGCAAGTTTACCGCACGCGAGCAACTTTTGAACGTTGACAAACTTGGTGCAAAGGCATACGAACAATGTGCCGGTTTCTTGCGCATCACTGGTGGCACAAACCCACTTGATGCAACAAGCGTTCACCCAGAAAGCTACGATGCGACTCTTGCATTCATGAAAAAGCAAGGCATCAAGCTTGATAGCATTGGCAAACTTGCAGGACTATCTAAAATAATCAAGAACTACGCAAAACTTGCAAACGAACTTGGCATTGGCGAACCTACACTCCGCGACATCGTTGCAGAGTTGGAAAAGCCTGCTCGTGACCCACGTGACGAAATGCCAAAGCCAATACTTCGCAGTGACGTTTTGGAAATGAAAGACCTCCGCGAAGGTATGATTTTGAAGGGAACAGTTCGTAACGTTATCGACTTTGGTGTGTTTGTAGACATTGGTGTTCACCAAGATGGTTTGGTGCACGTATCTCAACTATCTTCCAAAAAGTTTGTCAAGCACCCACTTGAAGTGGTAAAAATTGGCGACATTGTGGACGTAAAGGTTATGTCCGTAGACCTCAACAAAAAACGTATTTCCTTGACGATGAAGATTTAGATATATGCGCATTTGAACATATATTGAGATTTTTGCATAGGATGTTGTTGGGGAAAAAAATTCTCAAACAAAGTGCGGGATGGGAACCCGCTCCCTAATATATTAAGAGCAAACTGTCCCAAATGCCTCCCTTGTGTAAAGGGAGGTGCTGAGCTTGCGAGGCGGAGGGATTGTAAAATTATCAATCAAGCCAATCCCCCAGTCGCAAATAGCGACAGCCCCCTTTACACAAGGGGGCCTTATTAAAATAGTTTGCATCAATGCTATAACCATCTATTAAAAGTATTAGTATTTACATACAGTATGCAAACATTTATTGCAAGTGTAAGCAAGTTGGAAAATCTAAAAATATAAAAAGGAATAATTCAACACTATGATACCTGTTTTACTAACGGCCCTGGGCGTTGGTGGAGCAACCATCATCGGCGCACTGCTTGGCGTAATTTTCAAAAACTTAACACAAAAGCACTCCCAAATCTTTTTGGCATTTGCAGGCGGAATTATGCTTTCCGCAGCGGTGTTTGGGCTGATTGTGCCATCGTTGGAAAATGGTGGACAGTACGCCATCATCGTGACAATTTTGGGCATTTTTGCCGGAGCAATTTGCTTGAATTTGGTAGACAAACTTACACCACACTTGCACAAGATGATGGGTGCGGATATCGAAGAACACAAATCATCCAAGCTAAACAAACTGTTGTTGTTTGTGATTGCCATTGCCATCCACAACCTGCCCGAAGGCATCGCTGCAGGCGTGGGTTTTGGTACCGATGACCAAAATGCCGGCATACTGATTGCTGTGGGTATTGCATTGCAAAACATCCCCGAAGGTATGGTTATCATTGCGCCAATGATAAGCGCGGGGGTATCCAAAAAGAGAGCATTTGGTATTGCTGCCGTGACAGGGCTAATTGAAGTGGTTGGCACGTTTATTGGCTACTTTGCCGTTACAATTGCCGAAGTGATACTGCCATTTGCACTTGCTTTTGCTGGTGGCACAATGCTTTACGTTGTGAGTGACGAAATGATACCCGAAACTCATGCCGATGGCAACAACCGCGGAGTTACATTTTCGCTACTAGTTGGTTTTTGCTTTATGCTACTTATGGACGTTTTGTTGGGATAAGGCGAAGATTTTTTGTAAATTTAAATAGAAAAAGACCACCAAAATTGGTGGTCTTTTTTTGTTGTTTTGATGGGTAATTTTGCGCAAAAAGTGAGCACGTGTGCGCGATTTTCTCTTTGGAGATATGCAAACCTCTGCGTGGAAATTAGCTTTGAAGAGATGGCCACTCGGGCGCTGCGCATTTGAGCAACAAGCTATACCAAATTTCGTCATCAATTCCGCCACTTTGTCTATCTACGACTTTGCTATTTGCATCGAGTGTGTAGGTAACTGATTCGGACAAAAATTGGCGTGCACCGGAATTGTACCGCACTTCAATGATATAGCCATGCAAATCAAACGCGGGGTCGGAAGCCATTAAAATGAAAATTCTGTACCTATACTCTATCTCTTGCAAAATATCTACAATTTCCTGGTGATATGATTGCTCGACAGTTTTGATAGATTGAACACAATCATAAAATTCATTCAACGGACGCCCTTCCATGTAAAACCAATCGTCTGTGTAGTACACCTGAATACTGGAAATTTGATGCGCATCCTCGTATAACTCAAAATCTTCCTCAAATGTAACACAACCGCTGAAAGATATAAGCGCTAATACCAATACAATAATTAATAAAATTGTTTTTTTCATATCGTTTCTCCATTTGTAGTTATTGGGTTTGCAAAGTTGAACAACTAAAAGTTAATTGCAACATTGGTAGTTTTATGACTAATGCAGTAGTATTCTACCGTGTTAACATTTAGTAAAAGTTTTACTCGTCTACTTCGGCAAAGCAACTGCCACCGATGAAACTTTGTTTAGTCTTGGTTGTATTGATTGAATAAGTCTTCTCCAATGTACTTGATTATCAGTCCATTCCATATTTCATCATCCACACCACCGAAAAAGTGATCCAATTCATTGCTAGACGCATCAAAAGTGTACACCGCACCAGAATTGGATACATATTGATATACACCTGACTTGTAGTTGATTTTGATTATAAACTGATATAGTTCAAATGATGGATCATTGGCCGCAAATAGTAAAAGGCCCCACCTATACTCTAACTGTTCCAAATCATTTATAGTTTCAGCGTAGTCACTCTTCTCGATGATTTTGATTGGTTCGAGGGAATTATCTACCGTTTCGGGGTAATACCATGTATCAAAGTAATACACTTCGATACTGGAAATTTGCTCAATTTCTTCGTACGCTTGGAAATTTTCCGTCAAAAAAACACAGCCGGTTAGTAACAACGTTACAAGTAGCAAAACAATTACTAATGATATCTTTTTCATTGTAGTTCCTCCGTAAAAATCTTTCGTATTAGCACAAGAACATTTTGCTCATGATGGGGATTGTTTGTTTATTTAAACATTTTTTACTACTCATCCACTTCGGCGAAGCAACTTTGGTGGCGAGAAAGAAAAAGTGATGTCTTAGCCAACATCACTTTTTGATTCATCGGTAATGTTGTGTTTGATTCGGTCTATGCTTGCCGAAGGATGTTACTCATCCACTTCGGCAAAGCAACTGCCACCGATGAACTCTCTAAGAAGGGAGTTGCAAGGTACCCATTTGTCGTCCATGTCGGAGAAGTACTTCAAAAATTTGATCAAGCGGTTGGCTGTGATGAAATGTGGGCTATCACTTTGCACTTCGCGCAATGCTGGCAAGGCGTACTTTTTCATTACGCAAAGTTCATACGTCAACGCGGAGTTGAACACAAAGTTGCAACCTTCTTGGTAGGGGTAGATCCACTTGAACTCGCCACGACGTACGCTTGGCCACATCTCCAGTGTGCGCTCGGCTGAAGAATTGCGGTACTTGCGGTCGCGCACAATACGACGAAGCAAGCGGATATCGGTAAAGCTGATTGGGTTGTGCATGTCGATGTTGATTTGGAATTGTGGCGCAATGTAGATCTTGAACTTTTGGTGCTTGGGGATAGCGTAGGAAAGTTGGTCGTTTAGCGCATGGATACCTTCGATAATGATGGGGGTATCCTTGGAAATGCTGATCTTTTGGCCCTTTTCGGCACGTCCCTTGCCAAACTCGTAGAGGGGAAGTTCTACTTCTTCGCCGTCGATAAGAGCGCGCATATGCTCGTTGAAAAGTTCCACATCAAGTGCATTGATATGCTCGAAGTCCTTTTCGCCAAACTCGTCAAGGGGGATATCATCGCGGTTTTTGTAGTACATATCCAAGGAAATGCGCAATGGATTGATGCCACGTGACATCAACTCGATGCGAAGGCGGTTGGAAAATGTGGTCTTGCCCGAACTAGATGGGCCGGCAATGCAAATGAGGCGGATGTTTTCGATGTCGCTTTCGATTTTGCTACCAAGCTCGTGGAGCATGTTGTTGTGGAGTGTTTCGTTCATGTTGATACAATCCACGTAGGTGTCGTTTTCCAGATGCTTGTTCATATCGAAGATGTAGTGAGAGTTGCAACGTCTTGCCCAAGCATAGGAATTTTTGAGAACGCGAGCGAAGGTGGGTTCATCGTTGAACACGGGGATTTTGCCACCCGCTTCGTGACGTGGGTATTGAACGATTACACCATTGCTGTACACAAACACTTTGAACAACTTTAGGTAGCCGGTGGATGGCACCATGTAGCCGTACATGTAGTTGATAAACTCGCCACATTTGTAGAAATGGCAAATTTTGTCGGGGCGGTAGGCAAGCACTTGTGCTTTGTCCGGATAGTTGTGGGCAACAAAGTAGTCGTAGGCCTCTTCCTTGGTCATTGTGTGGCGCTCAAATGGCAAGTCAAGTGCCACCAGGCGTTGCATTTCCTCCTGCAGAGCACGCGCCATTTTGCTATCAAACTTGTGTGGAGATGGCAAGGAAAGGAAAATGGAACGGGAAATGCCGTAGGAAATTTTTAGTTGCAAATGGGGGTACAAATTGCGAAAAGCCATGGAGATAAGATATCTCAAGCTTGTTTCGTACACCTTGATTGCATCGCTACTGAGATAGGAAAGGGGCTCAACTGTGGCATCGAATGTGAGCGCATAGGTCAACTCGCGCAAGCGATTGTTTACCTTGGCAACAAAAATGTCGTTGTTGTCGTCCTTGATGACGTCCAATAGGTGTGTGCCCTTGGGCACTTGAATTTGTTGATTGTTGATTGTGATGTTTAGCATTGTTTTACTCCTTGAGCGACAATGTGACTATACTGCCACAAAACCTGTCGCACATTTTGTGGGGTGAAAAAAGGGGGTGCAAAAACGCCCCCCCTTGTTTAGACTAAGTCAACTGCACTACCAAGTTGCTACATTTTTGTAGGTGCTGGGTAGTTGATGCCAAATGTTTCCACAGTTACACTTTGCATCACTTGCTTTTCGTAAGGACGGTCGGTAAAATCTGTGTACTCGTCGGCAATGTCGTCAACAACACTCAAACCTTCGATTACCTTGCCAAATGCTGCATAGGCACCATCGAGGTGTGGGGCATCTTGGTGCATGATGAAAAATTGACTTCCTGCACTGTTGGGGTTTTGCGCACGCGCCATGGAGATGACACCGCGGTGATGACAAAGGTCGTTTTTGAAGCCGTTTTGGGCAAACTCGCCACGAATTCCGTAGCCAGGGCCACCGGTGCCACGTCCTTGTGGGCAACCGCCTTGGATCATAAATCCACGAATAACGCGGTGGAAGATGAGTCCGTTGTAGAAGCCCTTTTGCACCAAAGAGATAAAGTTATTTACTGTGTTGGGTGCAATGGTTGGGTAAAGTTCAATTTTGATTTGTTTGCCGGTGTTCATTGTGATGGTAACAATGGGGTTTTGCATGACGATATTCCTCCAAGTGGCATTTTTCAAGTTGTTGTTTGTTGGGCAAAATGCAAGTGTGTTTTGTTTGCAAGTGGCAAAACTATCTAAAGTTGCACCACACCAAACTTTTGTACATACATTTTACCACAAACAAAGGCAATATTCAATACTGTTTGGAAAAATTGTTTGGTTTGTGATGTATTTGTTTTGATGGATTTATGCTATTTGATTGAGTTTTGACAATTTTTAAGTATCTTTAGCAATGGATTGCGAATACGTTTGACTAATTTATATTATTTTAATATAATATTGCCATAAAAATTCGATGGATAACAGTTTTTACCAACAAAGTATGTCGAAATTGAAATATGTTTGTTGAAAAAGCTTGTTATCATCTACAAAAGGAGCAAAACTATGTTAAATCAAAAACAAATGGAACAATTTGCCGAACTTACTGTACGTGTTGGTGCAAACATGCAACCTGGTCAAACTGTTGTTGTACGTTGTGACGTTGCTTGCCAAGAATTTGCACACCTTATCGTTGCAAAGGCGTACGAATTTGGTGCTAAAAAAGTTATCATGCAATGGAGTGACGAAATCGTATCCCGCATGGGCATGCTCAACCAATCTGTTGAATCACTTTGCGAAGTTCCACAATGGGCAATTGACCAATCACAATACTTTATCGATCAAAAGGTTTGCTTGATTTCCATCAAGGCAGGCGATCCCAACATCTACAAGGGTTGCGATCCTGTTAAACTTAAGGAATCTGCACTTGCAAGTGGCAAGGCAATGATCAACTTCCGCAAGGCAACAATGTCTAACCTCCTTCGTTGGACACTTGTTTCCATCCCAACACCAGCTTGGGCAGCACAAGTTTTCCCTGGTATTCCTGTGGAAGAAGCTGTTGACAAGATGTGGGATGCTATTGGACACATCATGCGCCTTGACCAAGAAGATCCAACAAAAGCATGGTTTGACCACATTGACGTTTTGACACGCAGAGCGGCATATCTTACAAGCCACAACTTTGAAACAATCCACATGTACAATGCACAAGGTACCGACCTCTACGTTGGTCTTGCAATCGAGCACGAATGGATTGCTGCACGCGAAATGGGCCAAGATGGCGTTCCATTTACTGCAAACATGCCTACTGAAGAAATCTTTACTGCACCACACAACAAAAAGATCAATGGTACAGTTGTTAGCGCGTTGCCACTTGTAAACAATGGTAACATCATCGACAACTTTAGCATCACATTTAAAGATGGTCGCGCTGTTGACTACTCTGCTGAAGTTGGTCTTGACGCATTGAAGGGCTTGCTTACTGCTGACGAAGGCGTTTTGTCCCTTGGCGAAATTGCTTTGATTGGCAAGAACTCCCCAATTGCCGAAAGCGGAATTTTGTTCTTCAACACTTTGTTTGACGAAAACGCAAGTTGCCACTTGGCATTTGGTCAAAGCTACCCAACCACTGTTAAAAACGGCAATAGTCTTACAGACGAACAACTTGCTGAGCGTGGTATGAACAGCAGTATCAAGCACGTTGACTTTATGGTGGGCACAAAGGATATCAACATTGACGGTATCGGTTTTGACGGCAAAGTTGTACCACTCTTCCGTGATGGCGAATGGGTTATCTAATAACACTAATTTGACAATTTACATACAAAAAAGCGACCACGTGGTCGCCTTTTTTGTTTTTTGATAGTATGCAATTGGTGGCATTGATTGGGATTGTTGCCAAATGTTGCGACGTTTGGGCGCAATTTGCAACTGTTAAAAATGTTGCAAATAACACATACTTATACCGAAAAATGTTTACCCAAAAGGTTGATTTGCGAACGGTTTTCGCTAATGCCTATGTTAGTACAAAACAATTGACAAAACAAGTTTATGGGTATAAAATGTGACTACGCTAACGTTGAGCTAGTGTGCAGACGTAGCGCATATCAGTTGGAAAAACAACTGAATTACGAGGGGATAATTGAATATGGGATCATTTTTCGGTAAGCCGGAGTTCAACACTCCAGAGGGGGCTTACTCTTGGCAACACATGTTGCACGTTAGCATCTCGCTGACAATTGCCATTGTTTTGGCAATCGTTTTGGGACGCAAAAATCGCCACAAGGATATGGCTACAAAAAACAAAGTACTCATTTGGACGGCACTGCTGATGCATACTGTGGAAACTTTCCGCATTGCAGTTGGCATTGGCGCATCAAGTGATGGT
>JAZRHU010000042.1:0-117125 GCA_045644945.1 Candidatus Fimimonas sp.
TCTTGTCTGACGAAGAAATGAACGACAAGGCTTCAAACGAGCTTTTTGCCATTCGCAAGCGCATCAAGGCAATCAATGCAGATATCAAGCAAAAATTGCAAGGCTACACCAAAAATAGCGATTTGTCCAAGTATTTGCAAGATTCAATTGTAACTTTGCGTGGCGATAGATACGTTATTCCTGTAAAGGCAGAGTACAAAGGCTATGTTCACGGCATTGTTCACGATCAATCGTCTACTGGTGCAACGTTGTTTATTGAGCCAATGGCGATTGTTAACCTAAACAACTCACTTCGCGAAGCAATGTTGGAAGAAAAGGCGGAAATTCAACGCATTTTGCAAGCGTTTACTGACAGAATTTCTCCAATTTCTGCTCAAATTGCTCTTGCGGAACAAACGATTTCCGATATAGACGTTATTTTTGCCAAGGTAAAATACGGCATCGAAAACAAATGCACATTGCCACTTATCAATAATCAAGGCATTGTCGATATCAAAAAGGCGCGCCATCCATTGCTAGATAAGCGCAAAGTGGTGCCTATTTCCGTAAAACTTGGCAAAGACTACGATATTATCGTTATCACGGGTCCAAACACTGGTGGTAAAACTGTAACACTAAAGACAATTGGTTTGATGTGTACTCTTGCTATGTCTGGTATGCTAATTCCTTGCCAAGAGGAAAGTGTCGTAAGCTTTTTCGAGGATATTTTCTGCGATATTGGCGACGAGCAAAGTATCGAGCAAAATTTGTCTACATTCTCCGGTCATATCACAAATCTTCGAGACATTTTGGCCGTATGTGGCAAAGGCAACCTTGTGTTGATTGACGAAGTTGGTGCAGGCACCGAACCAAACGAAGGTACCGCTTTGGCTCTTGCTATTTGTGAGTTTTTGCGTCGTAGTGGCGCAAAATGCGTTGTAACAACTCACTACGGCAAACTTAAAGAGTATTCTCTATCTACCGATCGCGTAGAAAATGCTTCTATGGAGTTTGATTTGCAAACTCTTGCGCCAACGTACAAACTGATTATGGGTATGCCAGGTAGCTCAAACGCCTTGGCAATTGCTCAAAAATTGGGCATGCGACAAGATATCATCGATTTTGCTCGCGAAAATGTTACTGACGACAAAAAATCTTTCGAACAAGCATTGCAATCTGCTGATGAAATTCGCAAACAATACGAAGCGCAACTTGCCGAAATCGAACTTATCAAAAAACAACTTTTGGACGAAAGGGCTCGTGCAACCAAATTGAACGATAGTTTGCAAAACGAGCGCGAAAAATTGCTCAAAGGCTCACGCGAGGATGCAAAACGTATCATCGAAAAGGCCAAAGAGCAAGCTCAAGAAATCATTGCTGAACTCAAAGACCTTCTTGCTAGCGCCGAGCTTTCCGATGGTGATTTGTTCGCTGCACGTGCAACTGCCAAAAAGTTGTCATCAATTGACGTTGGTACAACCGACGACCAAGAGGAAATTATTTTTACAGGCGAACAAATTGACTTTGCAAAGCTCAAAGTTGGCGATGTTGTGTTCTCGCAAAAGATGCAAGTTCAAGTTCGTGTTGTGGAAATTCGTTCCAAATCCCGCATCAAGGTGCGTAGTGGTGGCTTGACGACGGAGGTTAAAGCGGACGACTTGTACTACAGCGTTGCGGAAACCAACAAAAAGCGTGCAAAGCATCATCCTCAAACAAACAGCAAGCCCAAAACAGAAATCAACACAAGACGTTTCGATAACGAAATTAACGTTATTGGTCAAACTGTCGACGAAGCAATTGCAAACGTCGATGCGTTTATTGATAGTGCAGTGCTTTCCGGTGTTGGTACTCTTTGGGTAATTCACGGTATGGGTACAGGCAGACTTCGTGCTGGCCTTCATGCACATTTCAAGCGCCATCCAAATGTCAAAGACTTCCGCTTGGGTGTCTATGGCGAAGGGGAAACTGGCGTTACAGTTTTAACTCTAAAGTAACTTACATGCAAAACCATTGATAATTTTGATGCTAAAATTCGCCAAACGAATTCGATTGTTTTGTAGGGCAATGCTTGATAAATATTCAAATTTATGCCAAGTTTTGCCTAACAATATTAAAATTTAACAAAATCTATAATACTATGATAAACATAATAGGCTTATTTTGCCTATTTTGGACGAAATTTTTAAAATGATTCACTATTTTGATAACTGTGCAACCACTCGTGTAGACGATCAAGTTCTTGCCAAATTGCAACATTTTGCCACAACTCAATACTTCAATCCTTCAGCTCGAAGCACTTTCAGTTTGCAAGTTTCTAACGAAATTTCCGCATCACGCGAAAAACTTGCAAAACTTTTGGGTGTATCTACTGACGAAATTTTGTTTACATCCGGCGGTACCGAATCCAACAACCTTGCCATCAATGGTGCGCTAAAGGCTAAGCGAGGCAACATTGTTGTCACTGCTAGCGAGCACTCCGCAGTTTATAACACCGTTATGCACCTAAAGGATCGTGGTTACGAAATTCGCATTGCAAACACCTTGGCTGACGGCCATATTGACGTGGCGGACTTTGTGTCCAAAATCGATAACGACACTCAACTCGCATGTTTTATGCATGTCAACAACGAAACCGGCGCCATTAACGATGTAAAGCAAATTGGCGCAATTGTAAAGCGTATCAATCCACGTACAATCACATTTTGCGATGGTGTGCAAGCAGTAGGCAAAATCCCGGTAAACGTTCGTGCTCTAGGCGTTGATTTGTACAGTTTTTCTGGCCACAAATTCCACGCTAGTAAGGGTACAGGCGGTCTTTTTGTCAAAAAAGGCCTAAATCTTTCCCCGCTTGTTCATGGTGGCGGTCAAGAAAAGGGCATCAGATCTGGCACCGAGTACGTTGGGGGCATCATTACATTGTCTACTGCATTGGAAATTGCCATCTCAAACATTACCAACAACACCAAAATTTTTGCCGAATACAAGCAAATTATCCGCAATAGTCTGGCTGATATCTCCAATTGGAAGGAAAATTGCACAACAAATTGTTCTCCGGCCATAATGTCTCTTGCTTTTGCTGACATAAAGGGGGAAGTTTTGCTCCATATGTTGGAAGAGTTCGACATTATTGTCGGCACAGGCTCAGCATGCTCCTCCAAAAACAAGCAAAGTCGCATAGCAAAGGCTATCGGATTGGATGCAAACTATAGCGAAGGCGTACTTCGTATCAGTTTTTCTAAGTACAACACCCTCGAGGAAGTTGAACTTCTTGCTAAAAAGCTTGCATTTTGCGTAAAATCTCTCCGCAAGACAATGCTTGGTTGACTAAATAGCTAATTTGATATATAATGCCAACGTTAACTGTCATCAATTTGATAAGTTTCTAATTTTTGCATTAACATTTTCACACCTTAGTCTAGCAGTTTACAGAACTTTAGCTATTCTAACTCAAATCAACATCACATAGCACAAAAGTGCAATCAAATTTACAATAAGGAACAAACATGAAAGTAATCATCATTCGTTATTCAGAAATCCACCTAAAGGGCAACAACCGCGACTTTTTTGAAAGTATTCTTATTTCCAACATCAAACACGTCCTTTCCGACTACGACTACCAATTTGGCAGAAGTAACGCTCGCTACGTTATCCGCAACTTTGACGAAAACTACACCGAGCAAATTTTAGACGCGGTTAAAAATGTATTTGGTGTCTACTCCGTTAGCCCAGCAGAAGAAGTTCCATCCACTTACGAAGATATCTCTGCCGCTGCATTGTCTATGGCGCCAATTTATGGTACATTCAAGGTAAACACTAATCGTGCTGACAAGCGTTTCCCAATCCCATCTATGAAGCTTTCCGCTGATATTGGTGGCCAAATTTTGGATCAAAATCCAACTTTGAAGGTTGATTTGTTCCATCCAGATACAGTTGTTAGCATCGATATTCGCGAAAATGGCAAAACTTTCGTCTACTCCGAGGTTATCAAAGGCGTAAATGGTATGCCTGTTGGCACAGCAGGCAAGGGTATAATCATGCTTTCCGGCGGAATTGACAGCCCAGTTGCAATGTACATGATGGCAAAACGCGGTATGACACTTAGAAGTGTTCACTTCCACAGCTTCCCATACACAAGCATGCAAGCAAAGCAAAAGGTGCTCGATTTGGCAAAAATCGTCAAAAAGTACACCTTGCATATGACAGTTGACGTTGTAAGCTTTACTGAAATTCAAACGGCTATTCACGAAAAATGTCCAGAAGAGTACATGATTACCATCATGCGCCGTTTTATGATGCGCATTGCGGAAAAACTTGCTCAAAAACATGGTGCTGGTGCAGTTGTCACAGGCGAAAGTCTTGGCCAAGTTGCTAGCCAAACATTGGAAAGCATCACAAGCACAAACTCCGTTGCAACGTTGCCTGTTTTCCGTCCTCTTATTGGCTTCGACAAGGACGAAATCATCGAAATTGCACAAAAAATTGGCACATTCGAAACTTCCATCTTGCCTTACGAAGATTGTTGCACAATTTTCTTGCCTAAAAAGCCTGTTACAAAACCTCGTCTTTCTGCCGTTTTGAAGGTAGAATCTGCTCTTGACGTAGAAACCCTTGTAAACAACGCTTTGCAAAACATCGAAGTAGTAGAAATCTAATCTCGATTAATTTTCTGAAACAAAAAGGTACTGATTTGTTCAGTACCTTTTTTCTATTTCCAATACCAAAAATCCAACCAGTTTTTCCGTTGATTGTTTGGCTCTTGACTATCTTCTTGACATCCTATACAAACCTCAACTTGTGGTGTTTGGTAAACAAATTGATTATTTACATACAGTTTTGCGTAAAATTTGCATTTGTTTGGAGAGCGATAGCTAAAATAACCATCCTTTGATGCTACTTTTTGCCATGCTCCTTCAATTTGCTCGTACAACTCCCATTTGCCATTTTGCACATGTGGCAGTTGCAAACAAATGCTATCTTTGCAGTTTTTGACCTCGATAGTGTAGTTATAGATGGGCTTTTCAAGCTTTTCGGTAGGCTTATTTGCAGTATCGAACCAAAATTCTGTTCCATCTTGCGAAATTTGTAGCTGTTGGCAATTCTCTAGACTATCTTTGTCAACCTTTAGACGAACAACACCTTTGGGTGGCTCAAAATCTTTTGGCGGGTCGTCTACGTACACGCAATCAAGTAGTTTTGATGCAAGACGACAGGGCTCATTCGAACCGCAAACGGTGTTGTCAAACTCACCACGATACCAAACGACAAATGTGTGTTGGGTGGTGTAACCAGCGACAAGCGCATCAGTATTGCCATTTTTGTTGCCAACTGTGCCCGTTTTGGCTGCCACTTGATAATTCTTTTTCAAACCTTTTGCTGTGCCATTTTGTACAACGTTCAATAACATGTCTGTCATCAAAAATGCGCTAGACTCATTGTAAACACGTTTCACATCATTGCTAGCCTGGAATATTACACCTTTTGGTCCAACAATTCGCCTAATAAACTGCGTTTGAGTTGCCACTCCGTTGTTTGCAAGTGTTGCATAACACTTTGCAAGCTCAATTGGTGCAACTCCGCCCTCTACGTTGCCCAACGCTAGCGATAAATTTTGCTTACTGCAAATCCCAAGTTTGTTTAGATATCTTTCCGCAGTTGAAATGGTTAGCGAATTTAGCACCTTTACCGCTGGCACGTTCAAACTTCTAGTTACCGACTCCTTTACAGTGGTCCAACCCAAGTATGCCCCCGCATTTTTTGGTTTGTATCCGTTAAAATCCGTTTGCTCATCTAAAACAGGGGAAGCTTGTGTGATAATATGCTCATTCAATGCAGGTGTATATACCGCAATGGGCTTAAATGTCGATCCAGGTTGAGACCGTTTGTCTGCATTTTCCCCGCGCATGTAACAAGCAACCACTTGTCCAACATTGTTTGTTAGCACACAGGAGATATCCGCCAACTTGCCATTTCTATCTATTGTGGTATCATTTCGGCCCATTTGAGACACTTTCTCCTGCAAATTTGCGTCACAAAAGGTTTCGATAGTGTAGTTTGAGTTAAGCAGTTGACCTTCCGTCATGTTCAAAATTTGACAAGCTTCTTTCAAGACATAGTACATGTATGTTTTTTCCGTAAGTTGCTTTTGTTTGACAAAGGATATTTTCTCACTTTTAGCTTCATTGCTGTCACTTTGGGATATATACCCTTGCTCCAACATCATATCTAACACCAAATCTCGACGACTTTTGCATTTGTCAATGTTTTTGTCGGGCGCATAGGTATTGGGTGCTTTTATCATTCCAGCCAAAATGGCGCTCTCTGATAGTGTCAACTGCGTTGCGCTTTTACCAAAGTAGACATTTGATGCATTTTCGATACCGTAAGCATTGCGCCCAAAGTAGATGGTGTTTAAGTAAATCTCCAAAATTTGCTCTTTTGTATATTCCTTTTCCAACTCAAGTGCAAGTAGCATCTCATTAACCTTTCGCTCGATTGTTTTTTGATTATCCAAATGAGTATTTTTGATTAGTTGCTGGCTAATTGTAGATGCGCCTTCTTTGAAGCTTCCCGATTTAACGTTGTGCAAAATTGCCCCACATACTCGTTTTATATCAATTCCGCTATGACTAAAAAATCTTTTGTCTTCTACTGCAACAAATGCGCTTGCTGTATAGCTTGGTAGTGCATCTAATGGTATTTGTTTGATGTTGTTATAGTACATTGCTTGGTTTAGCGATTGTCCGCCATCATCCAAAACAGTAAGATTATTGTATACTTTGTTCAGTTTGTTACCATCAAACTTTGTGTACTTTTCGCTATTTTTGATGCTTGCTACACAACAAACACCGCCAATTACCCCAAACAATGTTATAACACAAATAATTATTAGTAAAATTTTGAAAATCCCAGTCTTCATAGCAATATTATTGTTTGTTATTTCAAAATTTTTATATATTTTTCTTGAAAATTTTGCGAAAAGATAGTAGAATATATAATGTATAACTATATGTGGAAGTATGCACTTTGCACAATAGTTCTGGAGGACAAATTGAAGTATTATATTCATACATACGGATGTCAAATGAACGTCCACGATTCGGAGAAAATTGCAGGAATTTTGCAAGAACTCAACTATACTTCCTGTGATGATGTAAAGGAAGCCGACATTGTTGTATTCAACACATGTTGTATTCGCGAAACATCCGAAAAGAAAATATACGGACACATTGGACAACTAAAAAAGCTCAAAAAGGCCAAAAAAGACATGATTATTGTCGTTTGCGGTTGTATGTCTCAACAAGACGGTGTACCTGCTAAAATTCGCGAGAGCTTCCCTTACGTGGATATTATCCTTGGCACATCCAACCTTGGCGAACTTAAGGATGCAGTTATCAATGCAAAACGCAAACGCAAGTACACAAATACCAACTTTTGCGTATATCAAGAGGAACAGTTCAATCAGCTTCGCACAAGTTACCCCAATGCTTGGGTAAACATCAACTATGGTTGCAACAACTTTTGCACCTACTGCATCGTGCCTTACGTAAGAGGTCGCGAGCGCAGTAGAGATATGTCCGCAATTGTAAAGGAAGTGGAGCAACTTGTTGCAGATGGCTACAAGGAAATCACTCTTTTGGGACAAAATGTAAACTCCTACGGCAAGGATCTTGAGTCTGGCGAAAACTTTGCAAAGCTTTTGCACGAACTTGGCAAAATCCCTGGCAAATTCCGTCTGCGCTTTATGACATCACACCCAAAGGACTTGTCAGAAGACGTTATTGATGCAGTAGCAATGTATCCAAACATTTGCAACAACATCCATTTGCCTGTGCAAAGTGGTAGTACAGAGATTTTGCGCCGTATGAACCGCCGTTACACTCGCGAAAAGTATCTTGATTGTATCAATATGATAAAGTCCAAGCTCCCTGACGTTGGTATCACAACTGACATCATGATTGGTTTCCCTGGCGAAACTGAGCAAGACTTTTGGGATACACTCGACCTTGTAGAGCAAGCCAAGTACAGTTCGGCATTTTGCTTTGTCTACTCCAGACGCAAGGGCACTCCGGCCGACACCATGCCAGACCAAATCCCTGACGACATCAAAAAGGATCGCATAACACGTCTTATTGCTACTCAAAACAAAGTCACACGCGAAATTAGCAAGCAAATGACGGGCAAAGTGTACGAAATTTTGGTTGAGGGCACAAATCCCAAGTATGATGGTGTAGTTTGTGGCCGTACCGAAAGTGGTCGACTTGTCAACTTTAAGGGTGACGAATCACTCATTGGCCAATTTGTCAACGTAAAAATCGAAAAATCCGCCTCAGCAACTCTTTGGGGCTCAATTACAACAGAGGAAAAATGAAAAATCAACTTTCTCCAATGATGCAAAACTATTTGCAAACAAAAGAACAATACAAAGATTGCATTGTATTGTACCGACTTGGCGACTTCTACGAAATGTTCTTCGAAGATGCCGAAGTGGCAAGCAAAATTTTGGACTTGACACTTACCGGTCGTAACTGTGGCCTAGCAGAGCGCGCCCCAATGTGTGGCGTGCCATATCATGCTGTAGACGTCTACGTAGCAAAGCTTATTGCGGCAGGCCAAAAGGTAGCCATTTGCGAGCAACTTACACAGCCAACTGGCAAAGCAAACGAACTTGTCAAGCGTGATGTTGTGCGCGTTATCACATCTGGTACAGTAATGGAAACGGAAATCTTGGATGGTAATCGCAGTAACTACATTGCATCGGTATTTTATGATGACAAAATTGGTATTGCCGTTTGCGACATCTCTACTGGCGACTTTTTTGCAAGCGAATTCGTAGGCGGTGGTGCCATCAAGGATTTGCAAGAGTTTTTGGTGTCCTACAAACCTGCGGAAATCATTGCAAACAGTACAGCTGTGGATCTCTCCGCCAGTCTCGAGTGCGTTCGTGCAAACTATACACCTGCATTTTCTCGCTATGACGATGGTCATTTCGACAAAAAATATGCAAAAGAAAAGGTTCAACGCATCTACAACGTTGCAACATTGGATGGTTTTGGTCTTGCTGGCAAAAATCACGCTGTAACAGCATGCTCCGCTTTGTTTGACTACCTAAAGGACACTCAAAAGCGCGAATTGCCACATTTGAAAAATATCCGCTACATCGACAAAAGCAAATATATGTCCATCGATGTAAAAACACGTCGCAATCTCGAGCTGACCGTTTCCTACCGCGAAAACAAAAAGACAGGCAGTTTGCTTTGGCTTCTAGACAAAACCCAAACAACAATGGGAGGTCGTATGCTTGCCGATTGGGTAGACAGACCTTTGCAAAAGGTGGGAGCTATCAATGCACGCCTTGATGGTGTAGAAGAGCTTTACCGCGCATACATGCTACGTTCCTACATTGCCAAAGTCTTGCACGATATTGGCGATATCGAACGTATTGCCGGCAAAATTGCCTACAACAATGTAAATCCCAAGGAATGTGTAACTCTCAAGGATTCCTTGTTGAAACTCCCCGATCTCAAAAAACTTCTGGCCGGTTCACAAAGTAAAATTATTTGCGAAATTGACAAGGCAATCAATCCTTTGACGGAAGTTGCCGAGTTGTTGACTAGTGCGCTCGAGGACAATGCTCCAATCGTTCCGAAGGATGGCAGCGAGTACATCAAGCGTGGCTACTGCGAGGAGTTAGACGAACTTTACGACCTAACACACAATGGTGCAAGACTTTTGGATGCTATGGAGCGCCGAGAACGCGAAACTTCCGGCATCAAAACACTAAAACTTGGTTTCAACAAGGTATTTGGCTACTACTACGAAGTATCCAAGTCGCTTGTAGACCAAGTGCCAGAGTATTTCATTCGTAAGCAAACATTGACAACAGGCGAACGTTTTGTTACCCCCGAACTAAAAGAGTTGGAAGACAAAATGCTTTCCGCTTACGATCAAAAAACCGCATTGCAAAAGAAATTGTTCGAAGAACTTCGCATCAAGCTTTTGCCATTTATTCCAACAATCCAATCTACTGCGCAAGCGGTGGCAGCACTGGACTGTTTGTACTCGTTGGCGACAGTTGCCGAGGCAAACAACTACTGCAAACCAAAGCTAAACAGTCGCAGTACCGAGCTTAAAATTGTCGAGGGCCGTCACCCAATTGTCGAGTCCTACATCAAACGCGACAACTTTATCACAAACGATGTACTTTTGGATACGCAAGACAACCGCACAATGATTATCACTGGCCCAAACATGGCAGGTAAAAGCACATTTATGCGCCAAGTGGCATTGATCACTTTGATGGCACACATTGGCTCCTTTGTTCCTGCTTCCAGTGCGGAAATCCCCATTGTAGACAAAATCTTCACTCGTGTTGGTGCAAGTGACGACTTGGCCTTCAATCAAAGTACATTTATGGTGGAAATGGTAGAAGTTGCCAACATTTTGAACAATGCAACACCAAACAGCTTGATTATCCTCGACGAAGTAGGCCGTGGAACATCCACCTTTGATGGTCTTTCTATCGCGTGGGCTGTTATGGAATACGTTTCCAACAAGGTGGGTGCAAAAACATTGTTTGCAACTCACTATCACGAACTCACCGATCTGGAAGGCCGTGTAGAAGGCGTTAAAAACTACCGCGTGACGGTAAAAGAATTCAACGGTTCGGTTGTTTTCCTTCACAAAATTGTCCGTGGTGGTACAAACAAAAGCTTTGGTATCGAAGTTGCATCCCTTGCAGGTGTTCCAAGCGAAGTTTGTGACCGCGCACGCGAAATTGTGCTGATGTTGGAAAACAGCAGTATCGACTACAACCTTGCCAACGTTCAAACTCAAGTTGCAAGCAAGGACAAATCTAAATTGGCAAACGAAGTGGTGTCCATCTTGGCAGATATCGACATCAACCGCGTTTCACCAATCGAAGCATTTGATATACTTAACACACTTGTAAACAAGGTAAACAACAATGAGTAAAATTAGAGTACTTACCCCCGATGTCTACAATAAAATTGCCGCAGGCGAAGTTATCGAAAACCCTGTTGGCGTTGTAAAAGAACTTGTAGAAAACAGTATCGATGCAGGGGCAACAAACATTGTAATCGAAGTGACGGACGGCGGATTTTCCTCCATCAGCGTCACAGATAACGGCTGTGGTATCGAGCACGAAGATATCGACCGCGCATTTATTGAACACGCAACAAGCAAGGTAGATAGTCTTGACGACTTGTACTACCTTCAAACACTTGGTTTCCGTGGCGAAGCTTTGGCAAGCATTGCGGCAGTATCTAAAGTGCAACTTACCACTCGCACAAGCGAAAACGAAGTAGCAATTTGTGTTGATGTGGAAAATGGACAAGTTGTAGCTCGCAAGTATGTATCGGCAAATCTCGGTACAAAAATTGTGGTGCGAGACCTGTTCTACAACACCCCAGCGCGCAAAAAGTTCCTAAAAACTCCCGCTCGCGAAGGTACCGAGGTATCAAAATTTGTTGCAAAACTCATTTTGACCAACCCAAAGCTAAACATTTCCTACTATCTTGATGGTCAACTCGTCTACAAAAATGGCGGAAAAGGCCTCGAAGAAGCTGTTTTTGCCATCTATGGTGCCGATGTTTTGGAAAAGTGCCTTGTTGTAGAAGATAGTTGGCAATTTATGACCATTCGTGGCTATGTTGGCAACACAACATTTACCAAACCAAACAAAAATTGGCAAACATTGTCTGTAAATGGTCGTTGCATCTCCGATACTAAAATCAACGCATCCATCATGCAAGCCTACAAGGGCTATTTGATGACACGTCAATATCCATTTTTTGTTTTGGATTTGGAAATTCCCGGTGATAGGGTGGATGTAAACGTGCACCCCAAAAAGAGCGAAGTGCGCTTTATGCAACACGACAAAGTTGCAGCATTTTTCTACAATGCCGTTACTAAAGTGTTGGTAGACTACATCGAGGTTTGCCGAGATGACCCATTTGGCTTGTACTCCTACCAAACTCCAACCGAGCCCGAGCCACTTGGCAAAGTACCCGACAACTTCGACTTGGATGCATATATCCAATCCAAGGGCATCCAACTGATGAACCCACATCAAGCGGAAGATGTATTAGATATTGAACAAGCTACCCAAGATATTGATACAAAAATCAAAAGCGAGCAAGAATTGATGGAGCTATCCAAGGTGCTTACCGTTGAGCAAGTGCGCAAAGATATGGGATTGCCACCTTTGCCATCTCGCAAAAAGAAGCATCCATCCGCCGATGACGAGCCATTGGTACAAATGTCTATACCTGTTATCGAGGACGAAGACGAGCTTTTGTACAATCGCACACGAATTTTGGGCGTAGCATTTAGAACCTACATCATTTTGGAAATTGACGACAAAATCATTTTTGTCGATCAACACGCAGCCCACGAGCGCATTTTGTTCGACCAATACATGAAACATCGTGATGATGCAGCATTCCAAGATTTGATGTTCCCATTTGTATTTAACGTTACCGACGAGGAAGACGAATTTATTTCCAAAAACCTCAACAGCATCAAGCGAGCAGGCTTCAAGCTTCAACCATTTGGTAAAAACACCTACCGAATTGCGTCCATTTCGCCATTGTTGGAAACTGTACATCTAAACACCTTTGTAGAATATCTACTTTCCTCAGTTGACGAACTCAAACTTGACGAAGGAGAGTTTTTGGTGGAAAAAATTGCAAGTCGTGCTTGCAAAGCGGCGGTAAAAGCTGGCTACACACCAAATAAATACGATATAACCTACATTTTGAAGCATGTTGTTGATGGTAGTGTAATGACTTGCCCTCATGGACGCCCAATTACCACAATCATCACAAAGACCGAGCTAGAAAAGTTGTTCAAAAGGAGAGTCTAAGTATGAAATCCTTTGTGGGAATCACGGGAACAACTTGTGTTGGCAAGAGCGCAGTAGCAGTTGAGCTTGCAAAAATTTTGCATTGCGACATTATTTCCGCCGATTCCATGCAAATTTACACTGGCATGGATATTGGCACCGCAAAGGTTACTCAAGCGGAAATGGATGGTGTAAAACACCACATGTTGGACGTAATTGAGCCAAATTGCGACTTTTCTTCCTTCGAATATGCCGAAATGGCCGGAAAAATCATCCAAAATTTACCTAAAGCGCCCATTTTGGTAGGCGGAACAGGTTTTTATTTCGACAGCCTAGTGTATCCGCCAGAGTTTAGTGGTGGCAACAAGCAACGTCGAACTGAACTGCAACAAATGCTTGCGGAAAATGGTTTGGAACACATGGTAAACTATTTGCGCCAACTTGATGACGAAGCTTGCGATATAATCGACATCAAAAACCCTGTAAGAGTCATTCGTGCAATCGAAATTGCCGAAAGTGGCCAAAAACTATCTCAAGGTACAACCAAAAACAACCCTCAATATGATGCAAAGATTTTTGTTTTGGAGCGCGACAGACAATCCCTTTACCAAATGATTGACGAGCGCGTAGACCAAATGGTGCAAGCGGGACTGGTTGATGAAGTTAAAAACCTTGTAGAAAAGTATGGAATTTGCCAAAACTCCGCATTTCAAGCCATTGGCTACAAGGAAATTATCCAATATTTGCAAGGAAATTGTACTCTAGAAGAGGCAATTTACCAAATCAAGATCAACACAAGACACTATGCAAAAAGGCAAATTTCCTACTTCAAACGTATGAATGTTGCCAAATTTATCAATGTCGAAGGTAAAACAACCAAGCAAATTGCTCAAGAAATTGCCGACTATTTGCAAGGTTAATCCTTCAATAAAACATCATAATATTATCTTATTTTACAAAATTATTGGTGCTATTGTAAAATTTTAACAATTTTAGAATACTATGTCTGTCATAATAGTGCCAAAACGAGGAAAAATGACATCAAAACAAGTAATTAGCAGTGCATTAGAACAAGCGCGCGACAAATTTGCATATCTCGACGAAGTGTCACTTTACAACCAAAAGAAGGTGCTAAACATCTTTGCCAACAACCGACTTGCGCTCCGTCATTTCAATGGAACAGATGGCTACGGCTACGATGACGTTGGTCGCGACACGCTAAATCGCGTTGTTGCGGACATTTTTGGTGCGGAATCAGCCATTGCATCCCCAATGATTGCATCCGGAACACACGCATTGTCCCTTGCTTTGTTTGGCGTCTTGCGCCCAAATGACGTGGTTTTGTCCATTTCTGGTCAACCATACGACACTTTACAGGACATTATATATAAGGAAGGCATCGGAAGCCTTGCTGATTTTGGCGTAAAATTCAATTGTATTGAGCTAAATGACGATGGCTCCTTCAACAAAGACCAAATTGCCGAGTTTTTGCAAAACAACAAGGTAAAAATGGTCTACATCCAACGTTCACGCGGTTATGCGTGGCGCCCAGCGCTTACAATCGCTCAAATTGAAGACATTTGCGCATTTGTACGCAACATTCAAAAGGAAGTTATCATCTTTTGCGATAACTGCTATGGCGAATTTGTAGAAAAACGTGAGCCAGCGGAAGTAGGCGTTGACTATTGTGCGGGTTCATTTATCAAAAATATCGGTGGTGGACTTGCTCCAACAGGCGGTTATATCGCAGGAAAAAGCCATCTTGTCGAGCTTGTGGCCGGCAGACTTACTGCGCCTTCCATTGGAACGGAAATTGGATCCTATTCCTACGGCTACAGATTGTTTTACCAAGGCATTTTTATGGCGCCACACGTTGTAAATCAAGCGCTAAAAACAGCCGTATTGTTCTCCACAGCATTGACAAACCTTGGTTACGAGACTCTTCCAAAGGCAAATGAGACTCTTTCCGACATCGTTTGTTCAATCAAACTTGGCTCAGCAGACAAACTTATCAGTTTTTGCCAAGCAATTCAGTCCGTTTCCCCAATTGATGGCTACGTAACACCCGAACCATGGGATATGCCTGGCTATAACGACCAAGTTATTATGGCTGCAGGCTGTTTTGTGCAAGGTGCATCCATCGAACTTAGCTGTGACGGCCCAATTCGCGCGCCATACATTGCATATTTGCAAGGTGGACTTACTCTTGAACACGGCATTTTGGCCTTGGAAAAGGTGCTTGAAAAACTGATTTAGACAGAATTTTTCAGCAAACGTAACAAAATCCCCGCAATTTTTAGCGATTTTCCAATTAATTGTTTCAAAAAAAATAATTACAGGCCTACAAAAGATGTTAAATGCATAACAAATTTGAGCTAGCCATCGTGCAAAATCGTATTTTAATGTCACAACACGATAAATCAACCATCAATATTAAATAAGGATAATTTTGATATTTGATAGTTAAAGATTTTGATAATTGCTTGCTTGATAACTGATAATAGAAAATTTGATAGTCATTCGATAATTGATAATAGAGAATTTGATATCAATTTGATGTTAACAAATCTCAATTGATAATTCAATCGTAAATATTAACGTTATCAATATAGAAACAAGTATCAAATTTAACTCGCAAATAAACGTCCAATTTGGCCAGTTGATAATTAAGTAAGTCTCAAAAAACCTTGACAACCCCTTCTCAAAGTGGTAAAATAGGCCTATCTATTCGCAAAAGCTGTGTTTTGCGAATAGATATAAAAGGTTTTGTTCTTATTCTTTTCGAAAAATTGCCCCAATTTTGCGAACTAACTGTTACTGCCCTTTTAACAAATTTTAATTTTCAAAACGAAAGTTATCTCAAATTTTGCTAAAACGAATGCCTTTTCAATTTGGCATTCGTGCAAAACTCCCGCGTAGTTTGATAAAAATGGTGCTCGAAAATTTCCCGCACTAACCTGCCCTATTTACAGCCCAATTTCAAAATCCACCCTATAACCCTACTACAAATTTAGGAGACAAAATGTCAGAGTATTTTGATCAACGCGACATCAAAAATAGCGAAAAAATCGAGGAGATTCTCAAAAACGACCTCCCAGATTACTGCCGCGAATACTTTGTTGGTATTTCTATGAATACCACCACTTTGACACGCCTAAATTACGCCTACGATATCCGCACATTTTTTAGATATCTCGTCAACAAAATTTACCGATTCAAAGGCAAATCAACAAAGGAAATTTCTTTGGTAGACATTGAAAATCTTTCCCCATTCGAAATCGAAGCTTATCTAAATTTTGTCGAAATCTATCGCGACTCCGAAGGTAAAATTGTCAAAAATAGCGCTCGCGGGAAAAGCCGTAAGCTTGCTGCAATACGTTCGTTTATTAAATATTTTATCAAAAAACAGCTCATTCGTTACAACCCTACTGCCACAATCGACACTCCAAAGCTTCGCGAAAAGGAGATCATTCGTTTGGAAGGCTCGGAAATCTCTACAATGATGGATGTTGTTGACACACCCGAAGGTATGTCCGACCGCCAACAAAAGTATTTGGAAAACACCAAAATTCGCGATTTGGCCATTGTCGGCCTACTGTTGGGCACAGGTATCCGTGTTAGCGAGCTTGTTGGTATCGATATCGAAGACGTCAATTTCGAAGATTTTAGCTTTGTGGTAACTCGCAAAGGCGGAGCTCGCGTAATTTTGTACTTTTCCGACGAAGTTGCCGGCTATTTGTACGACTACTACGTTATCAGACTAGCCGACGAGTCAACAAAGGACAATCCTGCACTATTTTTGTCATTGCAAAAAAAGCGCATCACAACTCGCGCTGTGGAAAATATCGTCAAAAAGTACAGCCAAATTGCCACACCACTCAAACATATCACTCCGCACAAACTGCGTTCTACCTTTGGCACACAACTATACCGCAACACAGGGGATATCTACGTTGTAGCGGATGTTTTGGGGCACAAGGACGTTAACACAACACGCCGTCACTACGCTGCAATTACCGATGATATCCGCAAACGCGCATCAACAAAGGTAAGTTTGTACGACACCGATGACGACCAAGGGGGCCAACAATGAAAAACACAACCATAACAAACGTTTTGTTGGTGTATGTAGAGCGCCCAGATGCCAACGTCAACCAAGATTTGCACGAGCTTGAAGAACTGATCAAGACGGCAAACGGCAAAATTGTACTAACAATCTCGCAAAAGCGCAATACATTGGATCCAACCACCGTTTTGGGTATTGGTAAAATCGAAGAGATCAAGCACTCCTTGGAAATGGTTGAGGAAATCGAAGTCGCAATTTTCTCCTGCGAACTAGACTCTCAACAACGAAAATATTTGCAAAGCGAACTTGATATCGAAGTAATCGACAAAATCGATCTCATTTTGGATATCTTTGCACTACGCGCCCAATCTGCCGAGGGTAAGAAGCAGGTAGAACTTGCACAGCTTACCTACAACCTTGCAACAAAGCCCAGCAAAAACTTCTCTCGACAAGGCGCAGGAATTGGCACACGTGGCCCAGGCGAAACCAAGCTTGAGACCAACAAACGCCTAATTCGCGACAGAATCCACCACCTAAGACAAGAACTCAAAGCTATCGAGCAGCACCGCGAACTATCCCGCAAGGAGCGCAAACGCAACCCTGTGTTTACCATTGCGCTTGTTGGCTACACAAATGCCGGCAAATCTACCCTATTTAACTTGTTGACGGAAAATCAGGTATATGCCGACAATAAACTATTTGCCACTCTTGATACAACGGTACGCAAAACAACCCTGCCAAACGGCGTAAACGTCCTATTTTGCGACACAGTTGGCTTCATCAAGGATTTGCCCCACCAACTCATCAATGCCTTTAAATCCACCTTGGAAGAGGCTGTTTTGGCCGATTTGGTGCTAAACGTTTGCGATATCTCCGACGAGAACGTGGAAAATCACATTGACGTTACCGAACAATTGCTTGGAGAACTTGGCGTTACTGCACCAATTGTGCGCGTCTACAACAAGTGCGACTTGATGGACAGCATGCCAATTGTGCCAACAAACAGACCAACCATCTTTATTTCCGCAAAGACAGGTAAGAATATCGACGTTTTATTGGACGAAATTGCCACAAGAACACAAACCGACTACGCAAAAATCAATTTGAAGGTTTCAATTGCGGAGTATGGCAAACTGGTAACACTACTCAACAAATACAACGCCAAATTTACTGTCGATTTTGACGAATGTGATGCAAAAATCTCCGCAACAATTCGCCGAGAGTATGTCGATAGATTTATGGATTACATTGTAATTTAGATAATTTACTACAAAAAGGGATACCCAAACAGAGGTATCCTTTTTATTTACTCGAATCGCGCATTTACAACACTATATATGGTTTGCATTATTTTTACATACACCAACCCTATTTATACGCTAAAAAAAGTTTTACTAACTTACATCAATTTGCACGTATAAATGTACTTTAGTAAAATTTCATCAACTTTAGCCATACTCAACAATCAAATTTGCTAAAATTATCGAACAAATAGTCTAAAATGTATTGCAAAATAGTTTTGATTGATGTATAATGTTTTAGAACAAGTGTTTGATTTTGCTTCTACAACAATATCACTCAAACACAAAGGAGTACTTCCATGAAAAAAGGCGACAATCGTTTGACGGAAATATTCAACTATCTTCGTGACTATATCGATAATAATGGCTACCCACCAACCGTACGCGAAATTGCTGACGAATTCAACATCAAATCCACTTCCACAGTACACTACTACTTGGAAAAGCTTAAAACCAGCGGTATGATTGATAACGTTGCTGCAAACAAAAAGCGCGCAATCAGCATGACAAGCACTCGCACACCCGCTAACTATGTTAAACTTGTTGGTAATGTTAGCGCTGGTACTGGTATTTTGGCGGTAGAAAATGTGGAAGGCGAGTTTCCACTACCAAAGGACATTTTTGGCGGAGATCAATTGTTCATGTTGCGCGTCGAAGGCGAAAGTATGATCAATGCCGGCATCGACGATGGCGATATGGTAGTTGTACGCCAACAAAACAATGCCAACATTGGCGAAATTGTGCTTGTTTACTGGGAAGAAAAGGCAACAATCAAACGCCTTGTTTCCACCCGTCCAAACCTTGTTTTGCACCCCGAAAACGATGCTATGGACGACATTGTTATCCCACCAACAGACACACCATCCATCTTGGGTAAAGTTGTTGGATGTATCAAAAAGTTCTAACAACTGGCTATAAAATCGATTTATACAGAAAATTTAAAGACCACGGCAAAATGTCGCGGTCTTTTTGTATTTGCTGATGCAAATGACATGTTGGTCCTAGCGGTAAAGTACAAAATTGGCACAAAGTCCTTCAAAATCCACACTATCAAATTTCTCAACACAAATAAGTTTAAACCGGCTATTTTAGACATCAAGCAAAAAATCGTAGTCAGCAATGGCCTTTTGACGCTCCTTGTAGTCACGAATATAGCAAGCAAGATGCTCAAAGTAGTCATTTGCGTGGCCACTTTTGGCAAAATGCGCAAAGGCGTGGGCAATCACGTACTCTTGCAAATGTTGCGGAAGTTGAATTAGCCGATAATCCAAAACAATCGCCCGAAGCTCGGCATCAGCGCAACTACACCACCTACCCCGCAAATCTTTGAATTGTATTTTTGTTGGACAAAGTGCAAAATAACTGCCCCACTTTGATACCTCTTGGGACAAAACGCTGTTGGACATTCGCTTGAGAAATGTCTTGATGGCCTTTAGGCGAAGCTCACGCGTGGCAAAGTGCTTGTCGGCAATATACAAACAATCATCTTGCAAATGCGTTTGAGAGTTTGTTGACGCATTGCAGGAATACACCTGACCGCAAAGCAATATGCTTTTGCCAGCAAAAATATCCTTTACAACTTGGTTAGATAAAAGTGTATTGTCACATGCTAATGTGCCATCAGTAACGCCACTTGATGGTTTAGCCACCAAATTATGTTCCGGTGCAGTAACCTTCTTGAGCCTGTCAACTATCCATGGCATATTTTCCGCAATGTAGCTAGCAATTGTCTTTTGCGGTAAAAAACGATAGGCAATTACAGTAATGCTACCATCACTTTGCGGACATATTTTTAGCGTTCTTTTTAGCGTGCGCTGAATGTGTACTTTCATGCACTAAGTATATCTCAAAGATTACCACTATCCAAGTATCAATTTGATTACTTTTGAAATATTTTGCCGAAAGGGCGTAAAAAGCAAAACATAATTGAAATAGTCCAAGTCTACTAGAACCGACTTTTTGTAAAATATACAACGTAACCAACAGTTAGACACTTCTTCTTTTGGCAATCGGCATGATATTTTAATTAGTCTAGATTGTCACAAAATCAGTCCCCAAAGCGCTAAAATCATTTAAAAATACCGAAAAATTGTACATTTTGCATAAAATACCGTTGCTATGTTACACATAGTATTCTAAACTATTGACAATATTTGGCAAAATGATATATAATTAGCCTACAAGGAGGCTGTTTCTATGGCTGGTGATTTTACATTCCTCAAAGGAAATATTGAAACAATCATTTTGTGTTCGCTATACAACAAAGATATGTATGGCTACGAGCTTGCAAAGAGCATCAAAGATAGAACACAAAGTCAATACGAAATCAAACAACCCACCCTCTACTCCTACCTCAAACGTCTCGAGCAAGATGGCTACGTTTACGCATATTGGGGAGGCGAGTCTAGCGGGGGTCGTCGTAGATATTACAAGCTCACCGAGCAAGGTCGCGCTGATTGCGAAAAATTCTTGGCCGAGTGGGAGTATCAACGCAACGTTATGGGTAGCCTTGTAGATGGCACAGCCGATGTTGCTCCTGTTGGCGATGGTTCAAAATTGCTTGGTCGCAAGTCTCCACGCAAACGCAAGGTTGTTAGCACCATTGACGAGCAAGACGAAATTGCACGTCGTTTGGCGGAACTTGATGGACTTGGCGATGGTAGCACTACCGATGAACCTGCTCAAGTGGAACCTATCGTAGAACCTGTTGAGGAGCCCGCTGAACCCGTTGTGGAAATTGCAACAACAGTTGTTGAGCCAGCACCACAACCCGTTGAAGAGATTGTTCAACCAACCTATGTCGAGGAGCCCGTTCAACAACCAACTCAAAGTCAACTTTCCTTGTTCGACGTCAACCAAGACGATGCGGAAACATTCATTTCCGACTTTGATAAGCTTGCAAGCGTATCTTCTCAAAAGCTTGCAACAGGCACTAGCGAGCCAACTCAAGGAGAAAACTACCAACACACTTTGCTCAACATCATTGGAGATCAACTTGACGAAGTTAGACAAGATGCCACAGCTGCCCCTCAAGCTCCCACAATTGATACCGGCGCCGAACTTGAAGAAATTGCCGACAAGTTTGCTCGCGAAGGTATTCGCTTGAGAATCTACAATCGCGCTGCTGCAAACTTCAAGTCCAAAACATTGATCCCGCTTCCACAAGTAATTTGCAAAGCATCTTGGATCACCTACCTTGCAGCAATGATTGCATTTGGTATTCTCTGCGTAACTTCCATCGGTGTAAACAACTGGTTGCCACCACTCATCACTCTTGGCGTTTTGCTCTTGTTGCCAGTTGTAACATCTTTCTACGCCATTGCAAACCCAATCCGCACCGAAAAGCCAAAGTTTAACTACAAAGTTATGCTACTTGGTACAATCACAATTTCAGTAATTGTAATTTTGACATCTTCCGCAATCGGCATCTTTAACAATATCGAACTATCCAACTACGTAGACATTGTTAACAAGATCTTGATTCCATCGATAGTATCATTGATTCCGGTTGCATTTGTATCGGTATTCAACCACTACTACAAAAAGTTCTAACAACAAAAGACAAGACACAAAAAGTGCCTTGTCTTTTTAATTTATGCGCAAGAATTTACTTCGGAGCGATGTTTTGTTTACAATTCCAACACTAATATCAAAAATACACGACATAAAGGCTATATCTATGAACAACTAAGCTATTTCTACGAACACATTGGAAAGTTATCCCAAAGAATATATAACAAAAAAATGCAACAAGGAAATATCCCTGTTGCACTTTTTAGTGTATTTTTAGTTAGTAGCTTATTTATCGATGAACAAGTGTCTTGGAAGACCATCAACCATAAATGGATCCAATTCGCCAATGATAAGTGGACGAGCATAGTTGCAAAATTCTGCGGAGATGTACGTACCATCGTTGATAATCCACTCTGCAGGAACGCATTTTTCCTTGTTGGCAATTTCGCGAATATCCATAACGTCACTAATGATGGAGTATGGATGGTCGGAAATACGCTTGAACACAATCATCTTACCAGTTTCGCCACGCAATGCCGCAAGCATAGCATCTGCACCAGCCATAAATGCTTCGGTAATATCGCGTCTGGATACCAAGTGAGATGCACAACGTTGCAAAGTTGTAAGAACGATACCGCGACACTTGAAGCCAAAACGATCGGCCAATGCATCGGCAAGGTACAATGCAGTACCACCAAGCACTTTGTGACCGAAAGAGTCCACAATGTTTGTGTTTTTGTTAGCTTCACAAACGTATTTACCATCAGCAGTTTTTACGCCTTCGGAAACGGCAACAACAACTGCATGATTATTCTTCTTCTTTTCGCGAATTTGCTCTACAAACTTCTCAAAGTCAAAAACGACCTCTGGAAGGTAAATTAGGTCTGGACCATTGCAATCCTCAGAACGAGCAAGTGCCGTTGCAGCTGTAAGCCATCCAGCGTTACGTCCCATTACTTCCACCACTGTGATCGAGTCGGATGGGAAAGATTTTGCGTCACGAATGATTTCCTTCATTACGCTTGCAATGTATTTTGCAGCGGAACCGAAGCCAGGTGTGTGATCTGGGCAAGCAAGGTCGTTGTCGATTGTCTTTGGCACACCAATAAAGCGAATATCAGAATTGATACCCTTTGCAAACTCGGATAGTTGCATGATGGTATCCATGGAGTCGTTACCACCAATGTAGAAGAAATATTTGATTTCCAACTTGTCCAAAATTTCAAAAATTCTAGCATATGTATCAGGAGCTTTGTCCGCATGAGGCAATTTGTAACGGCAAGTTCCCAAAAATGATGATGGAGTGCGCTTCAAAAGCTCGATATCAAGGTCGTTTTTGATGTAGTCGGAAAGATTTACAAATCTTTCTTGCAACAAACCTTCGATACCATTGCGCATACCGTAAATTGTTTTGCAACCAGAATCTCTAGCGGTTTTAAAAACGCCAACCAAGCTTGCATTGATAACTGATGTTGGGCCGCCAGATTGTCCAATCATAACATTTCCATAACTCATAAAGGGGAATCTCCTTGACATAGTTTTATGTATATATTATATACCAGTTATAACACTTTTTCAATACATTTTTTAAAATTATCGTAAGTAATTTCGCACAGATATGTAACTTTGTTTGACAAGCACCATTTCAGCTAAGATTGAAGTTAGTGTGTAAAAAATGAGCCCGATTAAATATCGAGCTCTGTTCTAAAACTAATCTATTGTTGATTTTCCGCCAAAATCTTTTGGTAACGCTCCACCTCGCCACGTGCCAATTGATCGCAACGCTCGTTCAGTTCAACATCTGCGTGACCTTTCACCTTGATAAATGTAACTTTGTGACGATTTGTCTCGTACAAAAGCGCATTCCACAAATCGCTGTTCTTGACGTCTTGTTTGCCGGATGTTCTCCAGCCGTTCTTTTGCCAGTTACCAATCCAATCCTTGTTGAAAGCATCTGTGATGTATTGCGAGTCGGAGTAGAGCTCCACTTCGCAACTTTGGTTTAGGCATCTTAGCGCTTGGATAACTGCAAAAAGTTCCATACGGTTGTTTGTTGTTTGCTTGTCGTAACCGCTGATTTCCTTTTTAACTCCGTTATAAATTAGCACTGCACCCCAGCCACCTATTCCAGGATTGCCCGAACAAGCGCCATCGGTATAAATTGTTACTTTTTTCATAAATTTCCTTGTAATTTTTGACGATATTTGTTGACAGAATTTTCTACATATATTATAATATCAAAGCTGACCTTTGGCAAACGTTTTGCACTACTTTGTACAAGGTAAGCCAACTAAATAGCCTAGGGGCATGATGTAATGGTAACATTCCGGTCTCCAAAACCGTCCTTGAGGGTTCGAGTCCTTCTGCCCCTGCCAAACTAATCTCGTTCATTTGAACGAGATTTTTTATTTGCAATTTGTTGTATTGACATGTACAATTTTTAGTTGTAAAATATATTAAACAAAAATTGCGGAGCAAAGTTATGTTTCCAGTAAAAATCAAACAAATAATTGGCGATTTGCAAATCAAAGAAATTGTTGACTTCCATCGAAGTGGCGACAATGTCTACCAAATTGCCGACAAATATATTTTGAAGGTTAGCACCAGCATCCAACGTTTGCAAAACGAACAACAAAAGGATGCGTGGATATCTAAATATATTTCAGCCCCAAAGCCAATTACCTTTGAAATAGCAAATAACAAGGCTTTTTACCTGCGAGAATACTTACAAGGGGAAAACTTGTGTGGAGAAAAGTACCTATCTCGCCCACAACTGCTGATAGATTTGTTGGTTGAAACTATCAACGCTTTGCACGAAACAAGTGTTGATGAGAAAAAATACGTGATTGATGGTAACTATACCACTTTGATTCACGGCGACTTTTGCCTACCAAATATTTTGGTACAGAACGACAAATTCGTTGGCTTTGTAGATTTGGGTGATGCCGGCATTGGCGATCCTTGGATGGACTACGCTTGGTGCATTTGGTCACTAGAGTACAACTTGCAAACCAAGCAGTACACGCCATTGCTACTTGAAAAGCTCGGCATCCAATTCGACCAAGAAAAGTTTGATAAATACACCAAGTAACACAACTCAATTGCCAATTTAGCCATTTGATATCAATAAATTTGCCAATTTACACCCCATATCAGTAACAACAAACTAGTTGGCAAAATTTACCACTACGGCACAAATCACTTTATCATGCTAGGAAAAATCGTAAAAGTAACAATAGACCGGCCACTTGGCTCATATCATCCGAATCACAAGGATTTGTACTATCCAATTAACTACGGCTTTGTGGAGGGCATCATCGGTGGCGATGGCGAGTATCAAGACGCCTACGTTCTTGGTGCAGACCAACCACTAAATGAGTTTACAGGCAAAGTTATTGCCATCATACACAGATTGGACGACGTGGAAGACAAATGGGTTGTTGCCCCACAAGATTTGCAACTTACCAAAGAGGAAATCTACAAGCAAGTGCAGTTTCAAGAAAAGTATTTTGATATTGAAATAGTGATTTAACTAGAAAAATTGCATCAATTCCGCCAAACATCTTGCTGAAGGCTTTTTAGCCTCAATATAAAAAACACTACGGAGAATAAATATGAAAGTAAACGAGTATCAACAACTTGCAATGACAACTCTTGCACCACACCTTGACCGCAAGGAAGTGCTCATCAACAGCGTTATGGGTTTGTGTGGCGAAAGTGGCGAAGTTATCGAAATCGTCAAAAAATGGCTTGTTAAAAAGGACGAGCTCAATCGCGATCGCATCATCGAGGAGCTTGGCGACGTTGCATGGTACATTGCCGAAGCCGCAACAGCTTTGGGCATAACACTCGAAGACATTTTGCAAGCAAACATCGACAAGCTCAAAAATAGATATCCCGAAAGAGTAATGGCAAGCAATGGCATGCCAAAACTTGACGGAGATTTGTAGTCAACTGCGCAGTTAAACCAATCATACAGATTTGCACTTTTGCGTTAGTTTTGCCATAAAATTGCCTCATTTCTGGCAATTGTAAGCAATTTAGCCCATTAATCAAGCAAACTCCCGCCAACAAATATACTAATTCCGATTGCATACTCATCAACGTAACACATAGGAGATAACATGTTTGAAAAACTAAAAGCAAATATCTTTTTTAATTCGCTACTAAAACGTCACGATATCAAACAAGCCTACAAAATGGTTCCACCAACCGACTCTTGGTACGACACCATTTCCACCGTACATCGTTCACTTGCGGAAATACAACAATTTCCCCACGAAACTTTGGAAATTGTCAGCCACGATGGACTAAAACTAAAGGGCATCTACTACCCCAACAACAGTAGCAAAACGATGATTTGGATCCATGGATACACCAGTCATGCCGAACGCGAAAGTGCTTTTCCAGGCCTGTTTTATCGCTCGATGGGCTTCAACGTGCTTATCCCATATCTTCGCGCACACGGCCCAAGCCAAGGCAGATACATCACCTTTGGTGCTTTGGAGCCATTGGATATGCAACGTTGGGTGGACAAAATCAACCAAATGCACCCCGATGGACAAATTTTGCTTCATGGCTTGAGTATGGGTGGCGGAGTAGCTCTAAACATGACTGCAACACCAATGCAAAATGTCAAAGGCTTTGTTATCGATGCACCTAGTCACAATATTGAACTTGCTTTCCACAATATAGCATGCGAAATGTTCAAGGAAAACGGCCAAATTATTGCAGATATTGCCCTAGAGCGCTTCAACAGACAATTCAAATGCAACGTCAGCGACTTTGACAGCGTAAAAATTGTTTCCCAAAGCAAGTACCCTATTTTGCTTTCCGCTGGTAGCAACGAGCACCACGTAGAATTGTTTGAACAAATCAAAAATGTCAACCCAATGCAAACGGATATTGTAATTTTGCCCGGCTGCAACCATGGCAATGGCATGTACAAACAAACAGAAATGTATCAAGGAGCAATCAAGGACTTTTTGGCAAAGAATTTTGACTAAATTATACTAAATATAACTTACACTACGTAAAGGAGCAAACAAAATGGATCTCGCATTTAAGTTCGATGGCAAAAGATTTAACTATCGAGTGTGCGCCATGATGATACACGATGGCAAGATTTTGGCAATGCACGACGACCGCTCTCCCTACTATTATCTACCAGGTGGCAGAGTTTCCTTCGAGGAATCGGCTGAAGATGCCGTAATTAGAGAACTACAAGAAGAATTGGGTATTGTTGCAAAAATCCATCGTCCACTTTGGCTAAATCAAGGATTTTTTACCGAAGATGTAGATGGATTGCGCTACCACGAATTGTGCATCTACTTTTTGATGGACATTTCCAATACAGATTTACTTTCACGTGGGGAAAAATTCACTTGGAGCGAAGGCTCTCGCACCCACAAATTCGAGTGGCTTGCTTTTGAACGGCTCAAAAACGAGTACTTTTACCCCACTTTTTTGAAAAAGGACATTTTCAACCTACCAGCAGAGTTCACAATGCGCACGGAAATTGAATAAAATCTACAAAAAAAGGACTTGGAATTTCCAAGTCCTTTTGATTTGCAATAATTATTTTGCGTAGTCACAACTGCGAGTTTCGCGGATAACGTTAACCTTGATTTGTCCGGGGTACTCAAGTTCAGCTTCGATCTTACGAGCAATTTCGCTTGCAAGCAAAACTGTTGTTTCGTCATTGACAACTTCTGGTTTAACGATGATGCGGATTTCGCGACCAGCTTGAACTGCGTAGGATTTTTGTACGCCTTCGAAGGAATTTGCAATTTCTTCCAGTTTTTCCAAACGTTTAACGTAGTTTTCAAGAGATTCGCGACGAGCGCCTGGACGAGCACCGCTGATAGCGTCTGCTGCAGCAACGATAACTGCTTCCACAGTCATTGGTTCAACGTCGCCGTGGTGAGATGCAATACAGTTGATAACTTCGCGGCTTTCCTTGTACTTCTTAGCAAGGTCAGCACCAATTTGCATGTGTGTTCCTTCAATTTCTTGGTCAACAGCCTTACCAATATCGTGGAGCAACGCACCACGCTTTGCAAGGTTAACGTCCAAACCAAGTTCGCTAGCAATAATACCAGCAATGTAGGATACTTCGATGGAGTGTGCCAAAATGTTTTGGCCATAACTTGTGCGGTACTTAAGACGACCAAGCAACTTGATAAGTTCTGGGTGCAATCCAAATACGCCTGTATCAAAGGATGCAGCTTCGCCGGCATCTTTGATTGTGATGTCCATATCACGCTTAACCTTTTCTGTCATTTCTTCAATGCGAGCTGGGTGGATACGGCCATCGTTGATGAGTTTTTCGATTACGATACGTGCAATTTGACGTCTAACTGGGTCGAAACCAGAAAGAATTACCACTTCTGGAGTATCATCGATGATAATTTCTACGCCAGTTGCGTTTTCCAAGGCACGGATGTTACGACCTTCACGACCGATAAGACGGCCCTTCATTTCGTCACTTGGAAGAGGAACCGTTGTAACTGTTGCTTCCACTACTTGATCGCTTGCACAACGTTGGATTGCTGTTGCGATGATGTCACGCGCTTTGCGTTCGCCTTGTTCGCGAGCTTCCGCTTCGATCTTACGAACGATAACTGCAGCTTCACGACGAGCGTCAGCCACCATTGCATCAATCAAAAGTTGCTTTGCTTCTTCCTTGGAAAGGCCTGCAACACGTTCAAGTTCTTGTTGGATGCGTTGTTCGCTCTTGTCAATTTCTTGTTGACGTTTGTTGAGGTCATTTTGTTGTTGAATGAGTTGTTTTTGTTGGATATCAATTTGGTCGAGTTTCTTCAAAAGCAACTCTTCCTTCTTGTCGAGAGCATCTTCCTTTTGAGAAAGGCGATTTTCCAACTTTGCGATTTCCGCGTTGCGCTCTCTAAATAGACGGTCGTTTTCTTGTTTAAGTTTACGAGCTTCTTCCCTTGCCTCGTTAATGGCTTCTCTCTTAAGCTTGTTGGCTTCTTCACGAGCGTAGTCCAAAATTGCTTGCGCTTGCGCTTGAGTGGAGCCAACCTTTTTGTTTCGATAAGTCTTATATAACAATGCACCAAGGCCTACACCGCCACCAAGGCAGAGTATGCAAGATACAATGGTGATGATCGTCAAAGAAGTCACATCTAGGGCAAGGAGTTGATTTAGCATAAGCATGCAAATACCTCCTGTTTAGTTATTGTGTGGGCATTGGTTAAACAGTAAACCAATCTACCACGATATTATTATACAATATAGTCGCAACATTGTCAACCCCTAAGGCAAATTTCGACAATACAAATATTTGACGTATTTAGTAGTATTTTGACATCAAAATTAGCTGATTTTTTGATACTATGTCTGTCACAGTATTATATAATTTGTTAAAATTGATATTGGATTCGACATAAAATAGTATTTTACACTATTTTTCATCAAAATTGATAGAATCCACTCCCACCTCAATTTATTCTGTTGCAACACAAAAGGGACCGACAATTTGTCAATCCCTTTTGCACTACACTCCAATACTGGAGAAATTATTCTTCTTCTACAGGAGGATTAAGTTCCGCCTTTACAGCTGCTTGGATGGATTCCATGATTTCTGGATGAGCTTCCAACCATGCTTTTGCCTTTTCGCGACCTTGAGCAATCTTTTCGCCATTGTAGCTAAACCAAGAACCACTCTTTTCGATAAGGCCACGCTCTACCGCTGCATCCAAAATGCAAGCAGAGTTGGAAATACCCTTACCAAAGATGATTTCGAATTCGGCAGTTTTGAAAGGAGGCGCAACCTTGTTCTTTACAACTTTTACGCGAGTTTTGCTACCAACAATTTCCGAGCCGTCCTTAACTTGGTCAACACGTCTAACGTCCAAACGTACGCTGGAGTAGAACTTGAGCGCCTTACCACCTGTTGTTGTTTCGGGGCTACCAAACATAACACCGATTTTATCACGAAGTTGGTTAATAAAGATGATGCAAGTGTTGGACTTGTTACCAATTGCAACAAGCTTACGCAATGCTTGAGACATCAAACGCGCTTGAACACCCATGTGGCTTTCGCCCATGTCACCTTCAAGTTCGGATTTTGGTGTCAATGCAGCAACAGAGTCAACTACAATAAGGTCAACGGCATTACTACGAACAAGGTATTCCAAAATGTCCAATGCTTGTTCACCACTATCTGGTTGAGAGATGTACAATTCATCAAGATTGATACCAAGATTTTTTGCATAAACTGGATCCAATGCTTGTTCAGCATCGATGAACGCTGCTGTACCACCCATTTTTTGAACTTGCGCAATAACGTGCAATGTTACAGTTGTTTTACCCGATGCTTCTGGTCCATAAATTTCGATAATACGTCCCTTTGGCAAGCCACCAATACCAAGCGCAAGGTCAAGTGTCAAGCAACCTGTTGGGATAACTTCGATATTACGAGTTGCAGCATAACTGCCAAGCTTCATGATAGAGCCCTTACCAAATTCCTTTTCGATTTGCAATATGGTTTGCTCTAGGGCCTTTTTCTTATCATCTGTCATTGTAGTGTTCTCCTATGTTTTTGTAATCTAATTATATATCATTTGCTGTAAAATTGCAAGCGTTTTAGAATATTTGTTCTAAATTATTATTTTATTGTTCTAATGACCAAATACAAAGCTGTGTTTGTTACCAAAGCGCGTATTGTATTGCGGTCACCTGCGTACATCGTCTTGTGTACAGTTACGCCAAATTGGTTTCCAACGGCAATATAGGCTAGTCCAACAGGTGTTTTGCCCGTAGGATCGGGGCCGGCAAAGCCAGTTGTAGCAACAACAATGTCACTTCCGTTCGCCTTCAATCCTTCCGCCATAGCTTTTGCAACCTGTGGAGATACCGCATCATACTCGTCGATAATATGCGGAGAAATGCTCAAGCGCTTGCTTTTTGCTACACTTGAGTATGTAACGGCACCCTCGTAAAGAACCTCACTAGAACCAGCCACATCCACAATGGAGGATGCAATCATACCACCCGTAATGGACTCGGCAGTAGAAATTGTGATGTTAACCTGCTTGAGCAGTTGCACCACAGTTTGCGCCAGCGATTGATCACAATTTGCGTAGATGGATTCCCCAAACAATCTGCTGAACTGATCCAAAGTGTCCTTGATAACCTTTTGAGAAGTCTTTGGTGGGAACAACAAGGTTATGCGACTATCCAAATGATTGGTCACAACGGCACACTGAACAGTTTTGGGCATAGCGGACAATGCTTTTACAACACCTTCTTCGCTGTAGCCAAACACTTTAAATACATACTTGGTTTTGCCGATTTGTTCGCGCAAAAGAGCCTTTACAATGTACTCGTCGTAGATAACTTGGCACTCGCGCTTGTCATCAGGCAAAATGTAGATATGCTTCTTGTTGATTTCGCCAAAACAACCACATTGATATCCATACACAGGCGCATAGTGAATGAATGTTTCTGGAATGGTACAAATCTTATCCAAAATGTGTTGAGCCGGCATTGGAACGTTAACAAAGTTGCAGTATTCCGCAATAGCTTTTTCGGCATAGCTATCGTAAAACATAGTAAGACCGAAAGTTTCCGCAAACAATGTAGAGTAGTCACCAACATTGCCAACCATCACAATATCGTCGTCTTTTTCACTTGCAAGCAGGTAGTTGCGTGCGGATTTTTCATTTTGAGTAATCAACAAATCAAACAAAATGCCATCCACACTAAGTCTGTCACACAAAAGTTGCACCGCTTGGCTATGATTTTTTGTAAGTATCTTTATCATTTGTCACTAAATACCTTTTTGTTTTGTACTAAATAAACTACGCCTGATGCAACTGTCATGATTATGGACAACGCAAATAAAATTGCGCCAGCCCACGACATGATGTCATAGAGAGTTTGGAATAATTGCAACTTTGGTTGATATACACTAATCAACGACATGGAATCAAGTATTCTCGCAAAACCTTCCGCAGCAAACAAAATTGGCAAACTAACGTTTAGCAAAACTGTTTTGATTTTTCCGTAGATGTTAGCTTGCACAACCTTGCCTTGAGAAGCGGCAATCAATCTTACCGCATCAATAAGCAATTCGCGCGAAAGCACCAAAGCGCCACTTACCGCAAAAATAACGTGACCGCTAAACATTTGCTTGTCCAAGTAAGCCAAACCCATCAATGGATATCCGCCAATATTGTATCGCAAAGGGTTGGATACAGCAATGCAAAACAATGCTGCACAAACAAGAATTTTGTCGGCAATAGGATCTAGAAGCTTACCAAGATTGGTAACAAGATTGTATTTGCGAGCAATATAACCATCCAAAAAATCGGTAATTGCCGCCAAAACAAATATACCAAGCGCAACAAATGGTGTCCACTCAAAGGGCAAAAAGTACGCCAAAACAAACAATGGCACCATCACAATGCGCAAAATGGACAATTTATTGGGTAGGTTCATAGCTTTTCTCCAATAAGGTCGTATTCCAAAGCGTTGGTAACTTTTACATTGCAAAAACTACCAAGAGGCAACTCTTCGTTAGAAATAATCATGATGTTTCCATCAATTTCCGGCGCCATAAAGTATGTTCGGCCCATGTAGAAATATTGACCATCGCGCTCTTCTTGAAGACTTTCAACAACACACTCGTAAATCTTTCCAATATCGCTTGCATTGAGTTGGCCTACAATGCCTTGTTGAACCTTATAGCACTTGGCAACATATCTTTCCTTGGTGCGTTTGGGCAAATGACCTTCAAATGCGTAGGACTTTGTGCCTTCCTCGCGAGAATATGCAAAAAATCCAACGTTACGAAGCTTGAATTTTTGCAAGAAATCGCAAATCAATTGAACGCTTTCCTTGGTTTCGCCTGGGAAACCGCAAATAAACGTGGAACGAATTTGAATATCCTTTTGTGCAAGCTTTTCGAACAAATCGCAAATACTTGCATAGTTAGAGCGACGATTCATCTTTTTAAGAATTGTATCGTCAACATGTTGCAAAGGAATATCCACATATTTTACAATTTTTGGATTGGTCGCAATTTCGTCAATCAATTTATCATCCATAAGCTCTGGATAGCAGTACAATAGGCGTATCCAATGGATGTTTTCAATTGCGGAAAGTTGCTTGAGCAACTCTACCAAACGAATTTCTCCATACAAATCTTTGCCGTAGCGAGTGGTATCTTGTGCAACAAGAATCAATTCGCGCACACCACCATCGGCAAGTTTTTTGGCGTGATCCACAATTTGTTCCATTGGAACAGAGCGGAAACGACCACGAATATATGGAATCAAGCAATAGGTACAAAAGTTATTGCAACCATCGCTTGTTTTGAGGTATGCAACGTGTGGTTGAGTTGTCAAAATGCGATCGCCAAATGTAAGTGCATCGTTGCAGTTTGTGTATATATTGCGGTCGCCAGCAATAACACTACCAACAATATCACAAATTTTGTCGTAGTCGTTTGTGCCGATAACTGCATCCACCTCGGGGAAGCCTTCATAAACTTCCTCGCCAAATTTTTGACCAAGACAACCGGTAACAATAAGCTTTTTGCCACCATCTTCTTTGAGATGGGCCATCTCCAAAATGGTATCAATGGCCTCCTCTCTAGAAGATTGCAAAAATGCGCATGTGTTTACGATAAGCACGTCGGCATCGTTTTGATCGTTTGTAATTTGATAACCGCCCTTGGCAAGGTTGGCAAGCATAACTTCCGTGTCGATACGGTTTTTGTCACAGCCAAGGGAGATTACTCCTACTTTAGTTTTCATGTTTATTCCTGTAAATACTAAATTTTTGCCATATCTTCGTCTGTAACATCAGGGAACAATACGTCAAGTTGCTCCAAAGTTACAATGACGCGAACAGGACGGTTGCTAGATTCCGCATCGGACAATTTTTCGATGTAGCCCAATCTTTCACAAGCATCCTTGATTGTACCCGCTTTGTTAAAACCAATACGGATACCACGTTGAAGGGAAGATATTGATGCCAAACCCTTCTTTTCAGTAAGCCAGTATTTCAAAGCTTTCTTCATATAGATGCGATTGTCTCGTTGATCTTGGAAAGGAACATCATCCTTGTCCAATTCGGGGACTTCGTCAGGTTCGGCAGGTTTATTGGAAACAAAGATTTCGTTAGAAATGCTATCATCGTAGTACAATTCGTTGCTATCGCGCAAAAATTCTACAAGAGATTTGATTTCGTCATTGCTTACATACGCACCTTGGATACGCGCTGGACTTGATGCACCTGGGCCAATGTAAAGCATATCGCCATTACCCAAAAGTTTGTCTGCACCGGCACCATTGATGATAGTTTTACTGTCCTGTGGCGCAGGCACCTTCAACGCCATACGGCAGGAAAGGTTGTTTTTGATTGTACCTGTGATAACGTTAACGTCAGGACGTTGTGTTGCCAAAACAATGTGAATACCGCTTGCACGCGCTTTTGCCGCCAATCGACCGAGACCTTCTTCAAAGGCCTTTTTGTTTGTAGCCATCAAGTCAGCCAACTCGTCTACAACGTAAATGAGATATGGCATACGTTGTACAAGCTTTGGATTGATCATCTTATTGTATGTTTCGATGTTGTCCGCACCAATTTGCTTGAACAATTGATATCTTGCATCCATTTCCTTTACAAGGTAATCCATGCCCGCCAAAGCATCGTGAATGTTAACGATTGTTTCGCGAGTCAACATGTGTGGAATACCGTTATATCTGGAAAGTTCAACATATTTGGGGTCAACCATCAAGAAACGAAGGTATTCTGGGCCATACTTGTACATCAAACTTACAATCAAGCAGTTCAAAGCAACAGATTTACCAGAACCTGTTGTACCAGCTACAAGCAAGTGAGGCATTTTGGAAAGGTCGCCAAGGATAACGTTACCAATCAAGTCCTTACCAATTGTAAACACAAGTTTGCCAGTTGCGTTTTTAAATTCGTTAGACTCCAACAAACTACGCAACAAAACTGGTGTTTTCTTTTTGTTAGCAACTTCGATACCCACCAAGTTTGTACCTTGAATTGGTGCATGAATCAAGATATCTTCTGTTGCTTCCAAGCATGCCTTTAGGTCATCAGCATATGCAGCAAAGTCGCCCATACGGGTTCTTTCGGAAGTAACCTTAAAGCGATATTGTGTTACAGATGGACCAACAACAATATTGACAGGTTCAACTTTGATGCCAAACACCGCAAGCTTGCGAACAATTGCTTGGGCCGCCATTTGATGACGTTCCATTGCGCCCACATCTTCTACTGGAGTAGCAAATTTGAGCAAATCAGTTGGTGGAGCAATATATTGCTTGTATTCGTGTACTGTTTGCTTGGCCTTTTCCACTTCGCCAGCAGTTGCAAAGTCATAACGCTTTTGAACAGCACCATTTCCAAGTGGAGTTTCTCCTTCGAATGCCAAAACTTCGTCCGGATCTTGAACTGGCGCTGGTTGTTGTGCAGGTTGTGCAGGCGCTTGTGGTTTTGGTTGAACAGGTTCAGGCGCTTTTACAATTGGCGCCGGCTCAACATATGGCTCATCAAAGGTAAAGTCATCGTCTTCGCCAAGGTTGTCATCCACAACAATATCAACAATGTCCATTTGTGGTTGTGGTTCTACGTAAGGTGCAACAACCTGTTGAGGTGCGATATATGGAGTTGGTTCCTCTACAATAGGTGCGGGTTGAGCTGGCACAGGTTGCTCTACAATCGCAGGTTCAGATGGAACAACGGGTGTTGGCTCTACCACAACAGGTTTTGGTTGAACAATAACAGGTTGTTCTACAACAACTGGTCTGGTTTGAACAACAGGTTGCTCGATAACCACCGGTTGAGGTTGCACTACAACTGGAGTTTCTACTGGTTGTGGCGCTGGTTGTGGCGCAACATATGGTTGAGGTGTTGGTTGGGGAGTTGGTGTTGTCAAGATTTTCCAACTTGTTGCAGGATCATCAACTGGTTGCTGTGGAGCTTGCGCACGAACAATTGGGGTATCATCAACTGTATCAACTGGTTGAGGTGTGGAAAAGAAACTGTTTCCCGAAGAAACAATCGGTGTTTGTTGGAACAAGATTTGTTCTGCAGTTTGCACAGTTGGTTGTGGTTGAGGTGTATCGATGATTGTTTGTGGAGCAAATGTAAATGCATCTTGAGGTGGAACTTGCACCGTTGGTGTTGGCATCTCAACAGGTTGCTCCGTTGCGCCACCGCCCATGATGGTTGCCCACGCTTGTGTTCTGCGCATTTCCGCATCATCCACAACTTGAGTAGGTGCAACTGGTGTTGGCTCTGGAGTTTGTGTTGTGTTGTCCACCTCTTGAAGAAGTGTGATTTTGCCAGTAAAATAGCTGTAGAAAAAGTCACCAGCAACAATTATCGTCCAAATAAGGAATCCAACAAAAATTACAAGTGATCCCCAAAATGTAAGCACTCTTTCCAAAACATAAACAAGTGAGCCAAAAATTACACCACCAAAGGAAATAAAATCGTAGTAGTTGAACAAATATCCAACGTAACTTTGGTAGGAAACAATTTCTTGTGTGGCACTTTGAAGGTAAATACGAGATGTGATGGAATGTACAAACAACACAATTGCCACAAACAACAAAATGAAGTTTGCGATGTATTTACCAGGGATACGAATCTTTTTGCCGGATAGCGAAAAAGAGCATGCCGCAATGATGCCGAAAAGTATACCATAGAAGGACATACCAAATCCGCTCAAAAAGATTCCCGCAACATACTTTAGTGCAGATTCGAAATATCTTCCACAAAATGACAAAATCGCCAAAGCTGAGCAAACAATAATGCCAACAATGTATTTTGTCTTTTGACTTTTTGTAAGTTTAGTAGCCATAAAAAGCCTCCGCAATAGTTACAATTTGTTAAAATTTTGCTGAGTAAATAACGTAGCAAGTGTTAAATAGGAAATCGTCAGATGCAACGTCTTCCTCCATTTCCCAGTAATGATCTTCGTAAAAGTCCAAAAATGCCAAAGCGTTTTGATCATTTTCGTTAACTTCGCGCAACATACGTTGCATATCCCCCTTCATAAAGGATGTTGTCGCGTGGAACAAAAGTTCCTTTTCGTCATCAGTCATACCAGCAGAGCTAATGCCATAGTGTTCGAGTTTGATTTCCTTAGCTCCAAGCTTATGCAACCAAGTATAAACCATACGGCCTGTGTAGCGGTAACCACTGTAAACGTTGTACTTGTAGAATGAGTAAAATTGCTCCCAAACTTTGTCCTTGTCGGGATGAGCAAATACCGCACCATCATCAACTTCGCGCACCAACATTACAGCATTGGGAGCGAGATGCTTCTTGATGCTCTTTAGCACCTTGAATGGATTTTTGAAATCCATCAAAGCCATGCAGGAACACACAACGTCAATGTGATCCACACCGCTTTCCGCAAGACATCTTGCAAGTTGTTCATCAAAGTTTTCGTCAAAATTGACTTTGTAGAAATCAATTGGCTTGTCGCTAACTTCAATTTGGCCATGATGCAAAATTTCGTCACTATATGTAAGACCAATTATACGACCAATTTCTGGTCGATTGGCTTTGTCGATGCAACCAGGGATACTTATTACGTTAAGATCCAAACAAACCAAATCCTTTCTGCCGGCAAAAAGTCTGTCACGAATTGGGCCTTCGAACTTTGCCAAAAGCATATCTTCGTTGGCAAGACGTCTAACTTCGTTAACGTCCGTCATAGTAAAATATTGATTACTTTCGTGCATGCCTACTGCGCTACCGCTAGAGCGTGAATCGGCCATTTTTTTACCCGAAACGCCCAAAGCAGATTGAACATGTTCCAGCACATTGGCAAGCGCAACGTTAAAGGACACACTAAAAGCATCGATCCATTGCATACGTGCAAAGTAGTACTCAAAGGACTCGGACAAAGGCTCGCCATCCAATCGAATTGGAATGATCACAATTTCCTTTTTAACATAGCGATCGTATGCAAGCTCAACTTCGTTGAGAACATGTTCGGATGCACCCGAATACTTGTCGATAAGCACAATAAATACCTTACAAAGCTTGATAGCTTCGGTGATACGTTTTGCGTAGTCGCCATATTGGATGCGTGGCGCATACCAACAATGGATATTGTTACTTTGTAGTTTTTCAAAAATCTTGTCGGCAACATCTTGTGCGCGATTTTGATAGCTAATAAAGATATCCATGCTTTTCTCCTTTGTTAGTTACTTACTTTTCTCCATTTTGTAGCAAGGTACACCAAATACACCGGGATACTCGTACATAATTTGGAAACCGAGTTTTTTGTAAAGATTTACTGCCGCTTTGTTGACTTGAACGCACTCCAAGTAGCAATGTTCGTCAATTTGAAACAGTTTGTTGAACAACTTTGTAGCAACACCCTTACCGCGACAAGCTGACGAAACGCACAAATTGGCAACATAAAGCGCTTTTGTATCCTCTTTCATCAAAAGATAGTAGTTTTCCCACATAAATTGCGCCTTTTTACCAAAAGGAACGTTTGCTTTTTCAAAGCAACTGCGGTAAACATCCAAAGAGTAGTCAACAGGTTGATAGTCGTACACTATCACGCCAACAATTTGACCTTGCCACTTTGCAACAAGCATATTTTTGTAGTTATACAAGGTATCGCTTGCAATCATTTGAGCAAGAACTTTCTTACCCTCTTCCACACCATCAAAAAGACCCGGATAGATGTAGTTGTCGGAATAGTATATCAATTCCGCAATGACATCAAGATTATCCTCGAGTGTTGCAGGCACAACACTAACCTCCTCCACATCCTGCTGACGGATTTGTACGTGTTTTACCATGTAGGCGTAAAACTCGTCGTACTCTTGCTTGGAAATTGTACGACCAAGTGTCATGATGAGAAGTTGCAAATCGTCATCTTCCAAGTGGTATTTAACTTGGATGTGATGATGATCATTAAGGAAAAATCCGTTAGATTCGTAAAACTTTTTGCGTTTTGCGGTGATTTCGTCAACAATTGGCTCAATTTCTAAGTAAATAATCTTGCCCTTGGACTTTAGATGCTCCAAAATGGCATGTCCAATGCGTTGATTGCGTTTTGCCTCCAACACGCAAAGATGTTCCAAAAAGATGTAGTTTTCTGTTTCCCAATAAAATGCAATGCCACAAAATTCGTTGTTTTGCAACGCAACTTCGTAGTGATAGTCCTTGTGCTCCATAACACGACGTTGTTCGTCAGTATCACGGCGCTCACTCATTTGAAAATTGCGTTCATACAAGGAAAATGCCTCGGCATAGTATCTATCGGTTTGATTTGTTAGTCGAAGAAATTGCATACCCCTCTTTCCTCTTATGTGTTAATAAAACTAAACTACACAGGTGCAGATAACCTTTGCAAACAATTTACCGAAAAAGGAACAAATTACACCTTATAATTTTGATAATATATATTATACAGTATAAAATCATTTTTAGCAATAGTTCAATGACAAAGTCTAGTCAATATTTTTCACTTTTAAAGGCAAAAATATGCCCACTCGTTTGAGTAGGCATATTAAACAAGTGTTCCAATTTTGGTCATAGCGGAACGGCAAATACCCCAATAAAAATGTCAATAAAGAAGTATTGTAATTTTTACTAACTATTTTCACGACAAATGACGCAAATACAGGGAAACTAAATAAAAAATACAGCAAAAGTAATCATTTGCTGTATTTTTACTATATTTGTTAAAGTTTGATTTGGATCCTAGAGACAGCGTCACAATCATCGATTTGTTTGCCGACATATGCAGAAGCATGCTTTTGAGCAAAAATTTCGCGAGCAACAGCATTGATATCATCAACAGTCAGTGATGTGTACCCCTCAATTTCCTCATCTACATTAAAAAGTTTGCCACTTTTCAACATGCATCTTCCGTATAGGCGCATCAAAGTCATGTTGCTTTCCGCATTCATATACAAAGCGTTTACCGCTTGCACCTTTGCGCGAGAAAGCTCCTTTTCCGTCACACCATTGGCAACAAGATCGGCAAGAACTTCTTCAAGCAAACTACAAACCTTTTGGTTGTTTTCTGGGCTACAACCAACGTAGATTTCGAAATTGCCACACTTTTCGTAGTATGATGGATATGCAAACACCGAGTAAGCAAGACCGTGTTGTTCGCGGATTACTTGAACAAGTCGACTAGACATACCACCGCCCAAAATGTTTGCAAGCATACTAATGGCGTAACGTTTGGGGGAGTCTACACCAACACCGCCCCAGGACAATTGCAAATGACTTTGCTCAATATCTTTAAAAACGGACAAGAATTTATCGCAATAGGTGTGCTCACAAACTGGCGCAACATCTTCGAATTCGCCAACAAAGTTGTCTTCGAAGTATTTTTGCACAAGCGCGTCGAGTTGTTCGAAATCGAACTTACCTGCAACTGAAATGACAGTTTTTGTTGGAATATAGTGTTTTTTCTTGAAATTTTGGATACTATGTCTGTCACAGTATTTTATATTATCGCGCAAACCAAGGATAGTTTGGCCCATTGGCTGTCCAGAATACAAAGCGGACGATATCAAGTCCTGAACAAGATCGTCAGGAGTATCCTCGCACATCTTGATTTCTTCCAACACTACACCACGCTCTTTGTCCAATTCCTCTTGTGGGAATTGCGCATTAAAGTACATATCAGACAACACATCGATACACTTTTCAAGCTCAGCAGAGGAGCTCTTCGTGTAGAAACAAGTGTTCTCCTTGGAGGTAAAAGCATTAATGTTTGCGCCAATATCTTCCAATTCTTCGCTAATTTGCAATGCACTACGTCTATTCGTACCCTTGAACATCAAGTGTTCAATAAAGTGCGAAAAGCCGTTTGTTTTTTCATCTTCCAGCACACTACCAACGTCGACATAAACACCAAACACAACTGTGTAGGCGTGATCAATCTGTTTTGCTACAAGTGTAAGTCCACTTGGATATTTCTTTGTGAATTCCATATAGCACCTTCAATAAAGTAAGTATGTCCATAATTATATCGACAAAACCCAATGTTGTCAATACAATTTACAATCTATTATAATTTTGCGATATACACACATCACAAGAACCAAAAATTCAGCAAAATAGCAATGTTTTGCAAATTGTCAAAATCGCTTATCAACTTTTGCCCACCGATCCGCCCTAACCTATATTGTTACCAACTGTAACAACTCGAAAATTGTTATCAATGTAGAATCTAATTACCCTTTCTAAAACGTTTTTAGTACACATTGTTGGATGCATTAAAATAAGCTCTCCACTTTTGATATTTTTGGTGCACCGCTCATAAATAATTTGCTCGTTTTTATCCCGCCAATCTATTGTATCGCGCGACCACATTATTGTTTTCATACCGCAATCTTGAGCAGATTGCAATGTATTCTCGGAAAAATCTCCACTTGGTGGCATAAATAAGGTAGGAGTCACTCCAATTGTTGCAAAAATCATTCGATTGCAAGCCAAAATTTCGTCAGAATTTTGCAAATATGTTAGCTTGCTGTGCTGCTTGTGATTGTATCCGTGGTTTCCAATTTCGTGCCCGCCATCCGCAATAGCCTTCAGCAATTCCGGATATTTTGCAACCCAGCTTCCACCAACAAAAAAGGTGCATTTAACGTTGTATTTTGCAAGAATTTGCAACATTTCTTCCAAATACTCATTACCCCAATAGACGTTTATCATCAATGATACGCAATTTTCGCCATTTCCTCGATAAATTGGCACATGTTTGTTCTCGCTAAATACATTTACAACCCCGCCACCAAACACAGCAAGAGCTACACCAAAGACTACCGCCACCAAAACAACGTTTGCTACAACATTTACAAAGATTTTGCCTCTCATACAATACCTCATCAAGCTATTGTATGCTATTTATTTCCACTTTTTGACAAAAGGATTGCAAACACATCAAGTAGCAACAAGCAGTTGCTTGTCAGCCATGATAACCTGCAGTATAATATAACAAATGAGATAAGGCGGTAATTATATGGAAACAAAAGATATCATTTTAGAGCTACGCACCCAAAGAGGCCTTTCGCAAGAGGAGCTTGCCCAAAAAGTATTCGTAACAAGGCAAGCCGTCTCGCGTTGGGAAACAGGCGAAACAATACCAAATATAGATACTCTCAAATTGCTTTCTCGTTTGTTCGACGTTTCAATCAACACACTACTAGGCACAACAAGCGAATTGGTTTGCAAGTGTTGCGGAATGCCACTAGAAGACACAAACATTAGCAGAGAAATTGATGGCAACATTAATGAAGAGTACTGCAAATGGTGTTATACCGATGGCGAATATACACTGGATATTTGGAAACGTTATGCAGATATAGGTGGCAAAGAAAAACTAGAAGAATTCAAAAGACAACTAATTTCAGAATTGAATGAAATCTTGAAATTGGAAGGATTACCCAAAATTGAAAGTCTCAATGTCCTATCTGGCGAATTTGTCAATTTGGAATACACTCTCCCAAACGGACAAAAAATTAAATTTCTTAATGACAAACATACCTACCTAGGCAGTCAACTGGAAAGTAAATCTAGAGATAGATGTATTGGCATTGTCGCAAACATGGACTTCATCCTTGTGTGTACATACGAAGAAAACGGCGAGAACCCCGAGCTGGTAATTTACAAAAAGAGATAGCGTCCGTATATGCTAAATCACACGAAATTTATCATAAAAATAGCACTCTCATCCAATTTATCGCAACTATTGAGCGCGGTTTTGTACAATTAGTATAATTCGATTAAATAAAAAGACTAACGAAATTCTCGTTAGTCTTTTGGTTTGTCTATAGTTTGATACGTTAATTAAGTAATCAACTGTATTCGTTGCAAAAATTATAACTTTTTGATGAGTTTGAGGTCGATACGGCCCTTTTCGTCAATCTTGATTACCTTTACAACTACTTTGTCGCCAACGTTTACAACGTCAGTAACCTTTTCAACACGTTCCTTTGCAAGCTTAGAAATGTGGATCATACCATCCTTACCAGGAGCAAGTTCAACAAATGCACCGAAATCAAGTGTTCTAACAACAGCACCAGTAAATTCATCGCCAACTTCTGGATCTTTTGCAATAGTAAGAATCATCTTCTTAGCCTTGTCTTGCATTTCCTTGTCGGATGTAGCAATAAATACTGTACCATCATCAGTGATATCAATTTTAACGCCTGTTTCTTCAATAATCTTGTTGATAACTTTACCACCGCTACCAATAACTTCGCGGATCTTTTCTGGATCAATATTGAAGGAAATGATCTTTGGAGCGTACTTGGAGAGTTCAGCTCTTGGTGCAGGAAGAACTGCTGTCATTTGGTTCAAAATGTGGAGACGACCAACGCGAGCTTGTTCCAAAGCTGTGCGAAGGATTTGTTCATCGATACCCTTGATCTTGATATCCATTTGGATAGCTGTGATACCCTTTGTTGTACCAGCAACCTTAAAGTCCATATCGCCAAGGAAGTCTTCCAAACCTTGAATATCGGACAAAATTGCAACCTTAGAGCCGTCTTCGGACTTCATAAGACCCATTGCAATACCAGCAACTGGAGCCTTGATTGGAACACCAGCATCCATAAGAGCAAGTGTGGAGCCACAAATACTTGCTTGAGATGTAGAACCATTGGAAGAAACAACTTCGCTTACAGTACGGATTGCGTATGGGAACTCTGCTTCACTTGGAATAACTGGTTCCAAAGCACGTTCAGCCAAAGCACCGTGACCAATTTCACGACGACCTGGGCTACGAAGTGGCTTAGCTTCGCCTGTGGAGTAACCTGGCATGTTGTAGTGATGCATGTAACGCTTGAATGTATCTGTATCATCAAGGTTTTCCAACTTTTGAACTTCGGAAATTGTACCCAAAGTTGCAGTTGTGATAACTTGAGTCATACCACGAGTGAATACACCGCTACCATGAACGCGTGGCAAAATACCTGCTTCACACCAAATGTGACGGATTTCGTCTGCCTTACGACCATCTGGACGGATACCTTCGTTCAAAATTCTTGCACGAATCTTTTCCTTTGTCATCTTGTAAAGTGTGTCACCAATGGAGTCAACAACTTCTGGATTAACAACGGAGAAGTGTTCAACACATTTCTTTTCTACTGCGTCTTGGTTTGCTTGACGTTCGTAACGATCAAATGTCTTGAGAGCTTCACTCAACATTTCATCAGCGAATTCGCGGATGATTGCTTCGTGTTCAGCAGGAACAAGGTGAAGTTCGATATCTGCCTTTGGCTTGCCGATGCAGTCACGAATAAACTCTACAAAAGCACATTGTTCTTTGATTGCTTCGTGACCAAACAAGATAGCACCAAGCATTTCTTGTTCGGAAATTTCGCTTGCGCCTGCTTCTACCATCATGATGGCATCTTTTGTACCAGCAAGGTTGAGGTGCAAACGGCTACGTTCTTTTTGTTCATTTGTTGGGTTGATAACATATTCGCCATCTACATAACCAACAACTACACTACCTGTAGGGCCTGCAAATGGGATGTCGGAAATGCTAAGTGCAATAGAGCTACCCATCATTGCGTATACTTCAGGTTGGATATCTGGTTCAACGGACATTGCTGTACAAATAACAGAAACGTCATTCAAGAATCCCTTAGGGAACAAAGGTCTGATTGGACGGTCAATAAGACGGGATGTCAAGATTGCCTTGTCACTTGCGCGACCTTCACGCTTTTTGAAACCTCCGGGGATTTTACCTACGGAGTACATTTTTTCTTCAAAGTCTACTCCAAGAGGGAAGAAGTCGATTCCGTCTCTTGGTTTTGCAGCGAGTGTTACGTTTGTCATAACTACTGTTTCGCCACATTGTACCATGCAGGAGCCGTTAGCTTGTTCTGCATACTTGCCGATCTCTACGGAAACTGTTCTGCCACCAACTTCAGTTTGGAAGATGTGGTACTTGCGGTTGCCGATTTGACCTTCGATGTGATTGAATTTTTCCATTTTCTTTCTCCTTTCTTTCTCGAAAATCGCTCATGCGATTTCCCATATTTTACCGCGCAGTATTGTTTTTACTGCAAAAAATAAAAAAAGGAACAAGAGGATGTATTCCGTCCTCCTATTCCCTTTAATATCATCATTATTTTCTGAGACCGAGTTCAGCAATGATTGCACGATACTTTTCGATGTCAGTTTGTTTGAGGTAGTCCAACAAACCCTTTCTGCGACCTACCATTTGCAAAAGTCCACGACGGGAGTGGTGATCCTTTTGGTGTGTCTTGAGGTGCTCTGTAAGGTGGTTGATGCGTTCTGTCAAAAGTGCAATTTGTACTTCTGGAGAACCTGTGTCGCCCTCTTTTCTGCCGAATTTAGCAATGATTTCTTGTTTTGTCATTTTAGTTTTCTCCTTGTTTTTTATTTGCCGTTATCCAAGAACAAAGTCGGAGTGATCTTTGTTCGTAGAAAACGGTAGTTGACTTGTTAATTACTCTTCGTCAGCTGTAGCTGGTGCTTGAGCAGGTTGCTCTGGCTTTGGAAGAAGAGATTTGCGAGACAATGTGATACGTTTACGTTCACCGTCAAATTCAAGAACTTCTACTTGAACTTCGTCGCCAATCTTAAGTACTTGGTTGATGTCTTCAATCCATTCCCAAGAAACGTTGGAAACGTGCAAGAGACCATCGATGGACTTGTCAAGTTGAATGAAAGCACCAAATGGAACAACGCGAGCAACAGTACCTGTTACTACGGAACCAACTGCATACTTTTCTTCAGCTACTTGCCAAGGTTGTGGTTGAAGTTGTTTGAAACCAAGAGATACTCTGTTCTTTTCACGGTCAAGACCAAGAACAACAAATTCGTAAGTTTCGCCAATTGTCAAAACTTCTTGTGGGTTGTTTACTCTATCCCAAGAAAGGTCAGATGTATGTGCAAGGCAGTCGAAGCCACGAACATCTACGAATGCGCCAAATGGAGCAAAACGCAAAACTTTACCTTCAACGATTTCGTTTACAGCAATGTTGTTCCAGAATTCGTCTTCCTTAGCTTTCTTTTCAGCAAGCAAGATTGCTTTTTGGCTAGCAAAGATAACGCGCTTAGCATCGTCAACTTTGTCTGCACCGCTTACAACCAAGCGAAGTGTCTTGTTGAGGTATGTTTCAAGGTTTTTAACATAGCCAATCTTGATTTGAGAAGCATGTACGATAACTGTGTAGCTACCAAGTTTACCTGTCAAACATTCCTTACCAACTCTTGTCATTTTAACTTCGAAGATTTCGCCGTTTTTGATACCTTCTACGAGAGCGTCATCCTTGTAACGTTCGTCGATAGCTTTCTTGGAAAGAGTGATACCCTTTTCAACGGAGATGATAAGACATTCCAAAGTTGTTTCGTCTACAACAAGTGTGGATTTTACAGCTTTGTAGTCGCCGTCAAGCGCCAATTCTTCGTTAGGAATAAATGCGTTGCGCTTGGAGCTTGGGATGCTAACGTAAACACCGTCATCACTTACTTGCACTACAAGGCACTTAACTTTGTTACCAGGTCTGTACTTGTGACCTTCTTTCATGTCGTTAACTGCTTTAGCAAGCATTGCTTCGTCTTTGCTCATTACCTTTTCAGTTACTACTGTTTCTACGGAAACAGCGTCATTTGCAATTTCTGTCATTGTTTTAAAAACCCCCTTCACCAACTCCTCGGGAGTTGATGCGCCTGAAATGAAACATACGTTTCGTGTATTATTATCGAAAGCAATTTCTGATACATTTCCATCTGTCAAAATGGTCTTGCAATTTTGCGATGCGATCTCAAACAGACGTTTTGTGTTAGAACTGTTTTTGTCGCCCACAACTACCGCTAAATCACTCTGTTTAGACAAAATTTGGGCATAATATTGCCTTACCGTAGTAGTATAACAAATTGTGTTAAATATTTCAAGCGTTTTAACACCCTCTGATAAAAGATTTTTTAAACTTTTTTCAAAAAATCGCGTATCAAAGGTCGTTTGGAACATAACAAGCACCTTTTCGTGCCCTTTTACGTCCAAAACGCTCTTTCCATCAAAAATGAGTGCACTGTTATTGCACCACCCATTTATGCCCACAATTTCCGGATGTTTGGCATCCCCAACAAGCACAATTTGGTAGCCATCACGATAGTACTTTTGCGCTTTTTGTTGGATAGCTTTTACCGATGGACAGGTTGCATCTACAACCTTGATATTTCTTGCTTTTGCTTGCTCGAAAACTGTTGGTGGAACGCCATGAGCGCGTACAATCATCGTTGCGCCTTCTGGCACGTCATCAACACTTTGCACTGTCAAAATGCCCTTTTGACGCAACTGCTCGATTACAGTTTGATTGTGAACGATGTCGCCCAAACAATAGGCGCCACCTTCCACCGCCAAAGCTTTGTTGATGGCACTTTGAACGCCCTTGCAAAAGCCAATTTCTTTTGGTAACAAAAATTTCATTTTGTATCCTTGTTTTCTTCTGAAGATGACAAAATCTCCAAAATGAATAAATTTTACAGTAAAATCAATTTTGAATATCTCGAATGTGCCTAAAAGCTACTTCCGCCTACATATCCAGAATGTCGCCTTCGCTAGCTACACCAACAACACTCTCGCCATCAGTTGGCTGGTTGTTATCCGCAGGCAAATCCATAACAAATGTATTTGCAATCACTTCTTCCGCTCTGTCGCCATACTCAATGTAAAGTTGCTTTAGTTCTTTTTTAGTGTATTTGCGGTGCTTTTTGCCCTTTTGCACCAAAATTGCATTAAGTTGTTTGCGAAGTTCATCCATCTTTGCTTGAAGATACTCCGTAACCTCTTGCAAAAGAGCTTTGCTGATAGGCTTGCCGTAAAATTGATCGAGAGTAAACTCATCGCCAATAATCATGTAGTTTTTGCGGAAAGTTTTGGTTTTTTCCCAAATATAAAACAATCTGATGGGTGCTTGCGACTTTAAAGCAAACAATGCCGCACCCTTTCTAAAAGGCAACAAGCAGTTATGTGCCGCATTGCGGTGCCCTTCGGGAGTTACGAGGACATTGTGTCCGTCATTCAATCTTTCCAAGCCGATTTTAACCGAAGATATATCGACATCACCACGACTTACCGGTATAGCGCGAAAATCGCGGAAAATCCAGTTAAGTGGCCAAATTTTTTCCAATTCCTTTTTATACATAACGCAGGGCATCTCACCCTTAGTCCACAGGTAGAACATCACAGTATCGTACCCAGAAACGTGATTACCCAGGTATAAACAGGCCTTCTTTTCGCGTTTTTTGTTACCAAAAACCTTGCATGGAAGGAACAGTCGCACCAAATATTTAACTATACTAGCCAAAAAGCGTAAAAACATGTTATATCCTTATATATTACGATTGCAAAATCTCGCCAACAATTGTGCGAGAAAATGACAAAATAGTCCAAAGACAATTTCGAACTACATCAACCTTTGATTAGTAAAATGTAGACAAAAAGAGCATGAACTATAATTTAGCACCAAGAAGATCACTAGTTAGACAAGCTATTTTAAATCGGGACGAAGACACTCGGCACCATCAAGATAGCAATGATAAACATCCTGTTGAATAATATTTGAAGTTGTTACCACACAAATGCGGATACACTTTTGCAAAGCTCCAACAACATCCATTTCTTGTACACACATAAAAGCAACGTTGGATAGTTCGGCAAAACTTTCGCGCACAAATTTTGCAGGGTAACAAGCATCGATATCTTTTGTTACAGTAAATAGTACAGCCTCAATATCGCAAAAATTCAAACTGTTTTTGCAAACAACTTCGTCAAAAAGCTTTAATGTTTGCCTTTTTACACTTTCAACATTGTTTTCAGCACAAATTGCACCTCTAATCCAAGCCATATTACCACTCCTTTGATGCACTCATACCAGCAACATAGCCAGTAGAAAGAGCAATTTGAATATTAAATCCACCCGTCAAAGCATCAACGTCCAAAACTTCGCCTGCAAAGTACAAGCCCTCTACAAGCTTGCTCTCCATTGTGGAAGGAGAAACTTCCGCAACATCCACGCCACCACTTGTAACGATGCCGTATTCGATGGAATCGAGTGCAACCTTTGCAAATGTTAGGCACTTTAGCGTAGTTACAAGATTTTTACGCTCTTGTGCAGTGATTTGGTTTACTTTTTTATAAAGCGGAACTCCACATCTCTCCGCAACAAACAAGCGAAGACGCTCAGGCAAAAGTTGATCGAGAGAATTTGCAAAATCTTTGTTCATTCGCTCAGAAAAATCCCTCAAGATGCGAGCGTCCAATTTTTCTTCGTCCAACGCAGGTTTCAAATCAATGGCAATCTTGCACCCATTGAGATTTGTTTTGTTAATTCTCGATGACAAACTCAGCACCGCCGGGCCACTTACACCATTGCTAGTAAAAAGCATTTCGCCAAACTCACTTGCAATAGTTTTGCCGTTGGCATCCACAAGACTTACTTCTACATTTTTGAGAGTTAGGCCTTCCAAAGATTTACAACCATCACACAACACGCGACACAAAGCTGGTCTCAATGGCAACACCTTGTGACCAAGAGATTTTGCAAAGTTGTAGCCATCGCCACAACTGCCAGTTGCGCTATAACTTTTGCCACCGGTGGCAATAATTACCCTGTCAAACGATATTATGTCTGTGATAGTAGTTAACAAAAAGCCACTTTCTTGATATTCAATCTTGGAAATTTGCTCATTTAGGCAAATTTTGACACCACTACGCAACAGTTGTTGGGTAAATAGCTTGATGACATCGCTAGACTTGTCACTTGCTGGAAACACCCTGTTTCCACGTTCAACCTTGAGTTGCAAGCCACGAGATTGACAAAAATCCATTGTATCTTGTGGTGTAAATTTGTGCAAAGCACCCAAAACGAATTTTGGATTTGTTACAACGTTTGCAACAAAATCTCTAACAGAACAATCGTTTGTGAGGTTGCATCTGCCCTTGCCTGCAATATACATCTTTTTGCCCGTCTTTTCGTTTTGTTCAAACAAGGTTACATCAGCACCATTTTCCGCGGCAGTTATCGCCGCCATCATTCCCGCTGGGCCACCGCCGATTACAGCTATTTTCATGATTCCAACCCCTTCAAACTATCGATTGCTTTGTAGTTTGTACGTTCGAGAGTCAATGGCACTATCACAATATATCCATCGTCGCACAATGTAATATCGCTAATTTCGCCAGTAACCTTGAGTTTGTCGCCCGTGTGGAACCAACGGTGAGGATCCTCCGTAGGCGCAAAGTAGTCGTTCCAGTTGGCTGACATACTTTGGCGTGTTACGCGAACCCCCTTTATTTGGTCAAGCGGAAGATTAGGCACGTTGATATTCAACAAAGTGTAAGGAATATCCACTTGAGCAAGTTGTTGCAAATTTCTGCAAACATACTCCACCGCTGAGCTAAAAGCCACGTTGTAGCCCGCGCGAGAAAGCGCAATGCTCTTGATACCACATGCAACCCCCTCCTCGGCGGCAGCAATTGTGCCAGAATACATAGCGGAGTCGCCATAGTTGTCGCCATTGTTTGGGCCGGAAATTAGCAAGTCGAACTTGATACCAAGACAGCTGTCGGCATATTTTACACAATCAGCAGGAGTACCTTCGCAAATATATGCATCAACTGCACCACAATAGTTATCTAACTTTTGGATAAGCAAGTTTTTGTAAAAATTGACGGAATGAGAGCATGCGGAACGATTTCCGTCAGGCGCAACAACATAAACATTGTGGCCCAAGGCGGAAAGTTTTTCCGTCAGTAGCATAAGTCCACTGCTCAAATATCCGTCATCGTTTGTAAGAAGTATGTTCATATTACAAGTTTTTGAGGTAATTTACCTCTTTATCTGTCAAAAATCTGTATTTGCAACGTTGCAAACCACCAAGATGCAAGTCACCAATAGCAACACGTTTCAAAAATTCCACTTCTTTACCAACAGCTTCGAACATCTTCTTGATTTGTCTGTTTCTGCCTTCATGAATGGTAATTTCCACGCGAGTATGATGAACATCGCCCTCTAGCACTTTTACGATAGCTGGAGCAGTAACTTTGCCGTCCACCATGACACCTTTTTCCAGCTGTCTTACATCAGCATCTTCAAGCTTGCCGGAAATGCGTGCAATGTAGGTTTTAGAAACTTCGTTGCTTGGGTGTGTTAGCTTGTTTGCAAGGTCGCCATCGTTCGTCAAGAGAAGCAATCCTTCGGTATCGTAGTCCAAACGACCAACAGGGTAAACACGACTATGGATATCCTTGACAAAATCCATAACGGTTTTTCTGCCAAGGTCGTCTGTTACAGTTGTAACACATCCCTTTGGTTTGTGGAGCATGATGTATGTAAGTTTTTTACCACTACCAACACGCTTACCATTTACGGAAACCTTGTCGCCAATTTCTACTTGAGTAGTTACCGTTGCAACTTTGTCGTTTACCTTTACTTTGCCTTCTTCAATAAGTTTGTCACAAGCACGACGGCTACCAACGCCACAATCGGCTAAATATTTATTAAGTCTCATACGTAGTCCTTTGGGGTAATTGGGTCAACCTGTCAACAGACCAAAATACCCATTAAAAAAATGCTACTTTGATTGTAGCATTTTTCGTGAAAAATAGCAAGTACTTGCATATAGTTGAGATATATTATATCTATATTGTATAAATTCGGCAGAAATTCATCAAATTGCATGACATTTTAGCAAAATTTTACACTTACACTACAAAGAAATTTTGCAAAATTTCAAACGAACACAATCGAAATGATGGATTCTACCACAAGGGATACTCCAAAGATTGCGGAATACACATTTGCAACTCCGCTTTTTACAGCAAAATTCCCACACTTACATCAAATTTGAATCTAGAATTATTCAATCGCTTTTAGCTCGAGGGTCTTAACAATTGAGCCATCAAGCAAAATATCCAAAGTTTGAGTTTGCTCTGTCAAAGTAATGTTGCGAGTTAATTTTTCGCCAGCAGTCACTGGGTAGCTAAAACCGTCCTCACAGTAGTAGTAAGTTGGGGTGTTATTTTTGTAAACCACACCACAAAGTTTGTTTTGGGGCACAATGCAAACATTGCGATAATTTGCAAATGCAACGTCCAACATTTTGGCAGTTTCCTCAAACATGGGCCCACAATTCAAAACAACCACAACAACTTGCATACCATTTCGAGTCGCACTGCCTACAAAACACCGCCCCGCCTTTTTAGTGTAGCCAGTTTTTACACCATCAGCATCGACAAAACTACTAAGCAACTTGTTTTTGTTGGTTAAAACACGTGGATACTCGTAGCCATCGTTTGCAATTTTTAAGCTTTTTGTACTAACAATTTTAGCAAAATCGTCATTTTTTAACGCATTGCACGTAATTTTTGCCAAATCCTTTGCAGTTGTGTAGTGATTTTCATCATGCAATCCATGTGGATTTACAAAGTTACTATCCGTACACCCCAAATCCTTTGCAGTTTTGTTCATCATTTCTGAAAAAATCTTAACACTACCGCCAACGTGCAAGGCCAATGCTACGGCGCAATCGTTACCACTACGTAACATAAGACCGTACAAAAGTTCTCGCACCGTTAGCTTTTCCCCTTCGCGGAGATAAATTGACGAGCCTTCGACACCGCACGCCTCTTTAGGAATTACCACAACATCCTCCAATGATGAATTATTAAGCACAGTTAACGCTGTAACAATTTTGGTCGTGCTTGCCATAGGTAGCCGTTTAGAGTAGTCCTTTTCGAACAAAATGCGACCAGAATCGCGTTCCATAACCACACAAGAGGATGCAGTTGTCGCAAAATTTGCAAGATTTTTGCCAGAATAAGCCTCTTCTAATACCGATTCACTTGTAAAATCGCCTTCAAATTGAGGTAGATCTGCACTGCCGGAAGCATTTTTTGCATCGCGAACATTTGCTTGTTCCAACTCGAATTTTGCTCCATTGGATATCGAATACTTGCCAGAATGAAGCATGAGCGACTGATTGCAATCAAAGCAATTGCAATATTGTTCACTACAACTGTAACAATCCACAAGTTCACCAAATGCACGTCTTGTAAAACTAAATACGGACGCGTGCTCATTGGATACAAATATCAACGTAAACAAACTAAATAAAAATATCGTTACACAAACTATAAGCAGTAGTTTTTTCATATCATTTCAGTTTGGTAAGCCCTTTGGCAATATCAATGATTTTATCCAATGGCGAATCGGAATCAATAGTAACCATATCGATACCATCATCGCCAATAACAAGAAACCCAATCGGCTTCATTGTTGCGCCACCTCCAGATCCACCAGCAAAATTGCCGTCAATGTTGTTTTTCGCATATGATTTGGTCAAATTCTTGTTGCCGTACTCGCCGCCACCTGCCACAAAAGCAAATGTAATTTGAGAAATAGGCAATATAGTTGTTCCATCCAATACAAGGATAGGTTTGCCAACTATACTATTAACTTCGGCAGCTTTTGTCAGATTGGCAATAGCACTTTCCACTATATCATTGATTTGCGTTTGCATCGTTCGACTCCTTGTTTAATAAAACAAAATGATAGTTCTGCAACGCTGACACTTCCCTTTACACAAATTTGCAAATCAGAAATGTTAGCAAAATTATCACAAATGCAACCAAACTGACAATGTGTCAAAGCACACACAGCAGGACAGACAGAACTGATGAACGCGCTTAGAGCAACCATCACACTAGGATTTAGGTTGGACAAATCATTGCGCAAATAAATCAGGACACTGTCCAAAGTGATGCATTTAGCAATGTCAATTCCGCTATTGTTGGTTTGCTTGTCAGTCTGCAAATACCCTTGAACCGTTCCCTTGTATCCAACACCATTGCCATCAACAAACACCTCTTGATTGGCAAACGGCAAGAAAAATACCTTTATCCAAACATTCAAAACCATTTGTCCAAAGACATATCTAAGTCGCACAGTTAATGGTATCGGAGTGAAAATCAGTAGCAGAAATATCAGCATTGCAGTTGCAACTATCATCAAGATTAGATTGCGCAAAATTACTATTTGTATGCAAAAAATATCTAAAATTGCTTATTATGTTTGTCATAGTACTATATAGATGGGCCGATTCTGCCAATATATAATGTTTTAGGCAAAGAAAAACGCCCGATTTTCGTTATCGGACGTTTTTATCATTAAAATTTTGATTCAATTTTATTAGGGTTTTTCAGGGCAAAATTAGCATCAAATACCTAATTCCAATCGTTTCGCTTGCACCGAATTCGCAACAACACATGCCACTTTTACTCGGCAATATCTCCTACGCCATTCAAAATTAGGCGTGGTTGATAAGGATACTTTGCAACAATTTCCAAAGTGGATACACCACTCAAAACAAGGATTGGATCAAGTCCACTTTCCAAGGCACCAACGATATCCGTATCCATTCTGTCTCCAATCATTGCGACATCAGCTGAGTGAATGCCACGCTTGTGGAAAGAGTTCATAGCAGCTCGCATCATAAGCGGATTGGGCTTTCCTACATAGTAGGCCGTACGATTAGTAGCATATTCTACAGGGGCAACAAGCGCCTTGCAAGCTGGCACTTCGCCGTGCTCCGTTGGGGTTGTTATGTCTGCATTTGTGCCAATCAATTTCGCACCATTGTTTACAAGCACCGTTGCGCGCTTGATATTTTCAAAATTGTAGTTTTGTGTTTCGCCAATAACCACATACTCTGGATCTACATCGTTAAGAGCAATTCCCACTTGATAAAGAGCATTTGTCAAACCTGCATCGCCAATTACATAGGCACTTTTTGCCCCTTGGCTTTGCAAAAAACTTGCGGTTGCCATGGCAGCAGTATAAAAATGATGTTCACCAACTTCCAAACCCATACGAGAGAGCTTTTGAGCCAACTCCTTGGGAGATTTTTGGCTATTGTTAGTCAAAAATAGAAATGCTTTGTTATTATCGCGCAACCACTCAACAAATTCTTTTGCGCCAGGCAAAAGCTTGTTACCATGGTAAATTACGCCATCCATATCACAAATATAACCTTTTTTATTACGTAGTTTTTCCATTTTATATCCTCCTTTAGGTCTTTCATTCAGTAGTATTAATATCGACCATTCTGCCTACAAAAATTTGCACTTAGATTTGAAGTTGGTTGTATCTTTGTAGCCAAGTTTACCATAGAAGTGTTCGTGCATATTGTCGTTTACCGCAAACAATTGCACCATTGCCGCTCCAAGTTGCTTCACTCGATTTTCCAACTCTAACATCATCTTTGTGCCAAAGCCGCGATTTTGATACTCGCTTGCAACAACAATCTCCACAAGATTGTACGCAGTCAAGTCGTAGAACGTTTCAAAGCGCCCCATCGCAAAACCCACAACACAATTATCGCTTTCGCCAATCATGCAGTAGGAGTCTGGGCTACCCAAAACTTGCCAAATTCGCCGATAAACAAGTTCATCCGTCCATTGGTCGCCAAGACCATTCCAATATTGTATAAAAAGAGGAATAACCTTGTGGATATCCTCTTTTTGCATCTGTCTATATGTAATATTCATAATATACCTTTGATTTTTACTGCAAAGCAATTTGCAATCAAACCCATATACTACTCGATAACCTCTACCTTTTCGCCAACAAGGAAGTCTGGAACTTCGTTTACTTGGTCGAACATTGGCTTTTCTACCGATGTAACACCTGCCGCAAGGCCATCGGAGATTTCCTTGAGCTTTTCGAGGAACACATCGTAGTCTGGCAAATCAGTAACCTCGCTAATAGAGAAGCGCTTTAGGAAATCATCCGTTGTTCCAAACAACAAGGGTTTACCAATTGTGTCTTTACGTCCCACAATTTCGATCATACCAAGGCGCATCAAGTTTTGAACAGCGTATGTACAATCAACCGCACGAATTTCCTCAATTTCGATACGAGTGATTGGTTGTTTGTAGGCAACAATTGCAAGAGTCTCCAACATGGCGTTTGTAAGTTCTCTTTCCTTGATGGGATTTAAAACAGCTTCCACTTGCTTTACGTAGTCAGGATTGGAAGCAAATTGAATTTTTTTGTTAAAGCGCAAGAGGTGGATTCCACTCTCGCCACTGTATTGCTTCATCAATTCGTCCAATGCTTCGCTATATTGTTTACCTGTAATTTCCAACTTTTCTCTAATGAAGGATTCTTCAACAGGTTTGCCGGAAACAAACAAGATTGATTCGATAATTTTACTCAACTTGCTCATCGTATTCATCTCCTACTCTGATATCAATATTTTCGATATCACCCTTCTTGTGGATGATAACTTCTTCAAACAAGCCATTTTGCTCAACGCTGATAGCTTGAAGCTTCAAAAGTTCCAAAACGGCCATAAATGTTGTGATAATTTCGTTTTTGCTTGCATCAACTGCAAACAAGTCAACAAATTTAAAGTGGTCTTCATTACGTAGTACCTCGCGAATGAGCGCGATCTTGGAACTAACAGAAAAGTTTTCCTTTGTGATAGCTCTAGACACATTTTCTACTTGTGCCTTTACTTGCATTTTAGCCAAAAATTTGCTAAATGCCGTCATAAAGCCCTCAAGGGAAAGACTATCTTTCAAGACAGACACTTCCTTGCCTACAGAACTATCTGGTTCACGATAGAAACGATTGACATTTTCCTGCGTTTTGAGCTCAGTAACAACTTCTTTGAATAGTTTGTACTCTTCAAGTTGACGAATCAACAACTGCTCTGGACTTTCCTCATCTTCGTCAAGACCTGGCAAAACAGGCAACAAAGCGCGCGATTTGATTTCCAAAAGCGTTGCAGACATTGCCATGTACTCGCTTGCTTGATCCACGTCCAATTTGGATACTTGGTCCATGTATTGCAAGAATTGCTCAGTAACTTGGGACACAAAGATATCCTTGATTTCAATCTTGTTTTCCTTTACAAGGGCCAAAAGCAAATCCAACGGGCCGGAAAAATTGGCAAGGTCCAACTTGAGCGTATCTTTTTGCTCGTCAAATATATATTCTTGTTGATATTGTTGTTCGTCCATTATACAAATAGCCCCCAAAAGTTCTCAAATGCGCCCAAAATGACGCCACCAAGTTTGCCAATATACCAATCAAATGGCGAAAAACCCGCCATAAATGGCAAACGATCCAAAAGCAACAGAGCAAGCATGATATACAAGCTGTATTTTCTGAGTGCAGCCATAGCTGGTTTGCGTTCGTCCACAAAGCAAGAAAGCAATCTGTAACCATCAAGTGGGTACAATGGCAACAAATTGAACAATGCGAAGTTAACATTCAGCATGGATGTATAGACGCCAACTGCATACAAAAAGTAGACAACATAATAGCTTGCTTCGCCTTTTGCTACAGGAATAAGCACCATAAATACCGACAATGCACTAAACAAAAATGCCAAAATCAAGTTTGTAACAATTCCCGCAAGTGAAACGGTAAAAGCACCAACTTTGCGATTTTTGAAGTTATTTGGATTTACTGGAACGGGCTTTGCCCAACCAAAACCTACAAACAACATCATTAGCAAACCGATGATATCAAAGTGCTTTGCAGGGTTCAAGGAAAGTCGGCCATAGTATTTTGCAGTGATATCACCATTCCAATAGGCAACCAATCCATGAGCAATTTCGTGAAGCACCAAAGCCATCAAAAGCGCCACAATAAACGCGATGGTTTCCAACAAACTTTCGCGAGTAACGCCGGAATATTCATTTGTTAAAATTCTGATAATTGTCATAGTAACATTCTACCAAATTGTAGCCTCAAAGTCAATAAAAATCGCAAGTTTGTGATGCTATATAATATATATTAACAAAATTCATTTAATAAATGCTGAAAACGCTGTTTTGTGAGAATCAACAATTATTGCAATCTAGATATAATCACTAGCTCACCAAGATCAAAATTTCGGCAAATACTCTAATAAATCAGAAACCGCAAGGAAACAATCCTTGCAGTTTCAAACAACAATATTTTTGTTACAAAATTTTCATATTATTTGGACGTTACAATCTTTTGAACATATTCCCAGTAGGATTTAGCTTCAACATCACACATTGCAATCAAATTTACCGACTTAAAAATACCGCCATCTTCGTCAATCAAGTGTGCTTGACCCACAACATCGCCCTTAGATATTGGAGCTTTGACGTTCTGCGGAAGATCAACTTGCAACGTGTAGCTACTACTACCCTTTTTGCCAAATGCAACAAGTTTTTTGCATGGTGCAACCTCAACACAACTTTGTTTGCCACCGTCAACGGAAACTTGATGAGTGTCCTTTGTGGACATGTAAACGCTACTTTGATAGTTAGCAAATGCATAGTTAAACATGTCACTTACCTCTTTGAAACGAGTTTGACTATCTTTTGCGCCAATAACAACAGCAACAACTCGTGTATCGCCACGTTTTGCGGTTGCGGCCAAGCAATGTTGAGCCTCGCAAGTGTAACCAGTTTTGCCACCATCGCATCCTTGATAAAACCGCACAAGCTTGTTTGTGTTGGTCATGCCGGTAATCCTGCCTGATGGATGGACAAAATCTTCCATCCAAATGTTAGAACAACTAAAGTAATGTGGCTGATTGATTAGGCGCAAAAACATTTGAGCAACGTCTTTCGCACAAGAAAATTGACTAACAGCCGGCAAACCTGTACAGTTTTCGAAATGAGTCGCCACAAGACCATATTCACGGCACTTGTTATTCATCATTTCCACAAAACTTTCTACACTTCCACTTACATGCTCCGCCATTGCAACACAACTATCGTTTGCAGAACAAACAATGATAGACTTGATAAGTTCGTTTACTTTGTAGGCGCCATTTGCCTCCAAAAACACTTGCGAACCACCCATACCTGCCGCACGACTGCTTACCACTACTATATCATCCAAGGCTATTTTTCCATTGTCAATAGCGTCATAGATACACAATAATGTCATAATTTTTGTCATACTGGCAATGGGACGTTTCTCTAGAGCATTGTGTTCTTGCAAAACTTGACCATCTTCGCTTACCAAAATACCTTCGCGCGCAGTGATCGCTACACCATCCGCGCATACAGATACCGGTAGAATTGCTAATACCAAAAGCAAAATGCTAATAAAAATCCAAATTTGTTTTTTCATAACAAATCTCCTTGACTTTTTTGTTAGTATTTGCAAATGATGCCCAAATATACTAAAAAACACCTTGAATAGTCAATTTCAAGGTGTTTTCGTATCAGATAATAAATTTTGCAGATTTTATCTTGTGATCTTTTCCCAAACGGACTTTGGAGCATTTTCGTCAATGCCAAGTTGCGCCTTGATTGTGTCAGCAATTACATCAAAGCCCTCCATTGTGCCCAAGTTTGTTGGGATGACATCTGCGCCATACACAAGAAGTGGAACATACTCACGAGTGTGGTCGGTGTGCACTGTGTGAGTTGGGTCGCAACCATGGTCTCCTGTGATATACAATACGTCATCGTGCTTGAGCAATTTTACAAGTTCGCCAACCTTTGCATCAATTTCTTCCAATGCCTCAGCATAACCGAAAATGTCACGACGGTGACCGAACTTCATGTCTGTATCAACAAGGTTCACAAACACGAGACCGTCAAATTTTTCCTTGGCAATTTCCAATGTTTTGTTGAGACCATCCAAATTGCTTTCGGTGTGAATACAACGAGTCATGCCAATTCCGTTAAAAATGTACTCAATTTTGCCAACTGCAACACTTTCGAGACCGGCATTTTTAACATACTCAAGCAAAGTAACACCTGTTGGATCCAAGGAATAGTCTTTGCGTTCCGCTGTGCGAGCAAATGGGTAACTACCTGCAAATGGACGCGCAATAATACGTCCAACGCCGTAGTCGCCAGTGCAAAGCTTACGTGCCTTTTCGCACATGGTGTACAATTCCTCGATGGAATACTTGTCCATATGCACCGCTATTTGCAAAACGGAGTCAGCAGATGTGTAAACAACTGGGTAGCCAGTTTCTAGATGTTCGTTACCGTAGTCTTTGATAACTTCGGTACCACTATATGGCTTGTTGCACAAAATTTTTGTGCCAAGTTCCGCTTCGAGCTTGTCTACAAATTCCTTAGGAAAACCATTAGGGAAAGTTGGCAATGGCTTGGATGTGATTACACCTGCCATTTCCCAGTGGCCAACGGTTGTATCCTTGCCCTTGGAAAGCTCCGACAATCTTGCATACGCACCGATTGGAGAACGATCATCGTTATAAGTGCCATCGATATTGTACAAACCCATGTCAGCAAGGTTTGGAATAGCCATTTCGTATGCTGAACGGACATTTTTTAGTGTGTTTGCACCAAAATCGCCATACTTTTTGCAATCTGGCATGGCACCAATGCCAAAACCATCAATAACTAAAATAAATGCTCTCATTTAGACCTCATAAAATTTGCCAAACATTCTGCAAATCCTTTTGTTTAGTATATTATAGCAAATTGGCGCTTTTTTAACAATCAAATTGAAGCACAAATCGGGCGCAAGAATAAAAAAAGTAACAAGATTTTCAAACCGGATAACAACATTACCGCAAAGAACGACTGTTTGCTATCGCTCCAAATTTCGCAATAAGATTTGCAGTAGTCAGTAGGATGACACACACTAAAGCATGGAATTAGTAAAATAATTACCGATATTGTTGTGTAAAATATCAGAAATAGCACCGACAAAGCACCAATTAGCACAAACAAGCTTGCTAGGTGCGCTCCACAATAGATCCCTCCAACAAACAATGCAAGATAAGCTACTATTGCTAGGTGCTTGTGCATTTGCGAAATGTACAACAACAATACTAAAAATAACGTTTCAATCAGCAAAGATAACAATGTCGGGAAAAAGTTGCCACACAGCAAAAGCTCAACGTGATTGCAACGATTTGTATACCACAAACCATGCCGACAATTTGCGAAGATTACACATCCAACAACAATCGACACCAATGCTAATAGCGCCGAAAGTGCAAATTTTAGTTTATTTAACGATATCCACAGGGTAAAATCTTCCCAATATTGCTTGATTTGTCTAAAAAAGCCCATATCAATTGATATGAGCATTTAGAAAATTTTAGACTAGTTGGTTAGCATCCATTTTGCATAAATACCATAACCACGAGTTGGATCGTTTACAAAAACGTGTGTAACTGCACCAACAAGTTTTCCATTTTGTACAATTGGACTACCCGACATGCCTTGCACTATTCCGCCAGTTTTATCAAGTAAATCCTTGTCGGTTACTTGTATGACCATTCCCTTGTCGTTGCAAGTTGTTTGGTAACTTGCTTTTACAATTTTTATATCGTATGCACGACGAATACCATCCTCAAACGTGCAGTATATTTGCGCAAAACCTGGCTGAATTTCGCAAATATCAGCAACATCAATCAAATCTGTGCAAAATTTTGGCATACTATCAAAGGTTCCATAGGCACCAAATTTATTGTTTTTGTACAAATTACCCATTCGGGCATCGAATTGCAACGTACCTTTTAGCTCTCCCGCCGCACCTTGTCGGCCTTTTTTGATACCTTCGATATCGCATGCAAAAACACCGCCATTTGAGCACTTCACTATGTTGCCTTTAGCATCGCAAATGGGATGCCCAAGACTAGCAAAGGACAAGTTTTTGCGCACATAGGTTAAAGTGCCAACACCACTAGAGGCATCACGCGTCCAAAGTCCCAGACGAAACGTTCCACTAGCCAAATCCTTGACGGGAGTGATTTGCTTTTCTAGGACTAGTCCATTGCGGATAAATTTGATCTTTGCACTTTTGCCTTTTATTTCTTTGGATACTTCAATCAATTTTTGCGAGGAGAAAATTTTATGGCCATCCAACTCAATTATGGCATCACCAATGGTAATGCCGGCATTTTGTGCTGGACAGTAGAGTTTTCCATCTGTGCCAACAAACTCGTTTAGCCCCACGACAGTAACACCATCACCATCAATTGTTAGCCCCAAAGGATAACCACCAAGATACACTTGTTCGTTAACTTTACTTGACGTTTCAGGCACAAACAAATCTGTTATATTTTCTCGAAAGTCATCAAAGTTTGTGCCATCAGCAAAAGCAATTTGACTTCCAAAACAAAGCATCAACGTTGCTACAATTATCAATATAAGAATGGATAAAGCTAAAATTTTTTGCTTATTCATAAACACCTCAAAAGTGTTTTTAGTTTGCGGAATTGGCAAAATTGTATGCATTTTAGCCGAAATTTACTTATTATGTTTGTCATAGTAATCTAGAATTGCGCACATTTTAGTATTCAGTACTTCTAATATGAGAAAATTCCATACTTTTAGGTGCATTTTTGCAAAATAACAAACAAAGCAATCGAGTCATATTTTGCCACTATAGCGTCGAATCAACTCAGCAAGAACCAGTGTCTACAGGATGAAAAATTGCGTTAAAAAAGCAAGACGACAAACTTTGTCATCTTGCTTTTATGCTAACTATTTAATTTTTAGCGCATAGATTTTGTCCATCTAAAAGCTTCATAGGCGGTCACATTGCCCAAGTATTCAACTCCAGCAAAGTGTTAAATCTACCGCACTACACTACATCGCTTGCTTGATAGCTTCGGTAAGTTTTACGGAAACAATCTTGGATACACCCTTTTCTTCCATGGTTACGCCGTACAAAACGTCGGCATTTTCCATAGTTGGCTTTTTGTGGGTAATAACAACAAACTGAGTTGAAGCGGAGAACTTGCGCAAGAACTTAGATACGCGTTCCGCATTGGCATCGTCCAATGGCGCTTCAATTTCGTCCAATACACAGAAAGGCATTGGGTTGTATTTCAAAATACTGAACAAAATCGCAACAGAAGTCATTGTGCGCTCGCCACCGGAGAGCAAGGAAATATTTTGCAATTTCTTTCCTGGTGGTTGAGCCTCGATTTCTACACCGTAGTCAAGTGAAGATTTGTTTGGATCTTTTTCTACTGTCAAACGAGCAAAACCACCGTTAAACAATTCTCTAAATACCATCTTGAAGTTATCGTTGATTTGGCTCATGCCTTCTTCAAAACGCACTTCGATATCAGCAGTCAAACTCTTCAAAGCTGCATCAAGGTCATTTTGAGCCTTTTTGAGGTCTTCAATTTGATTCATGTAGTCGTCGTAACGCTCTTGAGTTTCCGCAAGTTCTTGGATAGCGTTTACGTTTACACTACCAAGACGTTGCAACGCTTGTTTAAGTTCGGCAATGGCATTTTTGCCACCTTCAAAGTCGTAGTCTTCCGCTTTGTATTGCATTGCAGCAGAGTATGTAACGCCATATTCTTGGAATACGCGTTCTTGAAGGGCCATCAAGTCATCGTCAATCTTGCCCAAAACATAAGTTTCATGCTCGATTGAGCCAACTAGTTTCTCTAACTCGTTAGACAACTGCATGCGTTGCTCGGAAAGCATTTGGAACTGCATCTCAATGTCCAACTTCATCTTGTCTGTAGACTTGATTTGCTCCAAAAGCGCATCCATTTCCGCTTGCAAAGCTGTGTCTGTTGTGCTTTCATTCAATGCTTGGTAAAGAATATCAAGAGATGCGGTCAATTGAGTGATGTAGTTTTTCTTTTGACCAATCGACTCTTGCAAGCTAAAGATTTGCTTGTCATTGCCGGCAATTTCGTGTTTGAAGTTCTCGATGTTAGATGTCAACACCGCCAAACGAAGGTTTCTGTCGGTAAGGGAGTTGCGAATTGCTTCCTTTGCAGCAAGTTCCGCATTGAGAGTTTCCGTCATACGAGCAATTTTGTCGCGAAGTTTTTCTTCGGCAGATTTAAGTTCTTCGATATGACTGAGAGTTTTTTCAATGGCACGTTGCAAAGTAGCCAAACGTTGATCGATTCTTTCCTTATCGTTGGAAAGTCCCAAGATGTTTTTCTTGTCAGCACCGCTAAGTGTATTGGATGTTTCAATCTTTTCGCGGTAGGTTGCAATATCAACAGTAACTTGGTTGATTTTTTCCAGCAAACTAGCATACTCTTGACGAGCAACTTCCAACTGCTTGTCCAATTGTTGCTTTTGACCTTCAGTTTCTTTAAGTTGTTGCAAGAGTTGAGCAAGTTTTTGAGTGCGCTCTTCAATTTGTGTTTCTTGAGAAAGCAAACTTGTTGCTTGCTTTTTGCTACTACCACCTTCCAAAGAACCATCGTTGTTGATGCGTTCGCCAGTAAGTGTTACCATGCGGTGAACGTAGCGGTATTTTTTAGACAAAGCAACAGCGTTATCAAATGTATCGACTACTACAATACCACCAAGCAAGGATTCGAAAACGTTAGAGTAGTACTTGTCGTAGGAAATAAGTTCGCTTGCAACACCAAGTACGCCCTTTTCCTTCAAAACATCTGCACGATCAATTCCGTGAGGCTTCATGGATGATACGGGCAAGAAAGTTGCTTTGCCGTAGTCGTTGATTTTGAGGTAGTTGATGAGGTATTTTACATCATTTTCGTCCTTGGTAACGATGTTTTGCAAACGTCCACCAAGAGCTGTTTCGATAGCAACACGCAATTGTGGTTGAACTTTGATTAGGTTAGCAACTACACCGCAGATGTGGGAGTTGAGCTGACTATCATGCTTAGCGTCATTCATCAAGTTTTGGATGCAAGAGTTGTATCCACGATAGCTAGACACAAAGTCCTTGAGCATGTCGATACCGCCCTTTTCACTTGAATACGCTTGATGCTTACGTTGAAGCTCTGTACTCAAATTAAATTGTTGATATTCCAAATCCTTTACTTGTTGCTTGAGTTGTTGCGCTTGCTTTTCAAGTTGTTCCTTGAGTTTTCTAAGTTCATCATACTTGCCAATCAAGTCGCCTTCTTCGCCAGCACTTTCTTGCAATCTCAAGGAAAGCTCTTGTTCCTTTTCGGCAATTTCTACAAGGCGGTCGGACAACGTTTTGATTTCTGCCTCAAAACCAGCCACAGCACTTGCATGCTTACCAGCCGAAGTCAAGACTTCTTCCAATTTAGCGCGTAGCTCGTCCAAATTTCGTTGAATATCGTCAACTCTACGAGAAATGGAAACAAATTTATCGTTTGTTTGCAAAATTTCGTTTTGAAGTTGATCTCTATCTTGTTCACGATGAGTGATTGTCGCTTTGAGTTGGTCATTGCCAGCGATAAGGTTATCAATTTCCGCACCAGCATCAACAATTTGTTGCTCGATTGTTTCAATCTCGCGCTTTACATTGTTTATTTTTTCGCGTACAACGTTCTTTTCGCCGGAATTACGCTCTACAACAACGGCAAGTTCTACTTGCTTATCTCTTAACGCTGTGATTTCTACGTCGATATTATTGCGCTTGTGGAACATTTCGTCGTATTGCTCGTTAACGTCAACGTACAATGCACTCTTGTAGTTTTGCTCTTCGTGCAAACCTTCCAACTTTTTACGACAATCATCCTTTTGTTGACTTGCATTGTCGTAGCTGTAGATATATGCGTTGATTTCGTGATGTTTTAGTTGATCGTACAAATCGATGTACTTTTTGGCGTTTGTAGATTGACGCTTGAGTTCGGGCAAACGGCGTTTGAGTTCCTCGACAATAATCATCAAGTTGTCCATATTCAAACGAGTTCTTTCCAACTTACGCTCTGTTTCCACTTTTTTAGCGCGGAATGTAGAAATACCCATCGCTTCTTCGAAAATTGCACGACGATCTTCTGGCTTGGCATTCAAAATGGCATCCATACGACCTTGTCCAACAATGGAGTAACCTTCCTTACCAAGGCCAACGCCACGCAAAAGCTCTTTGATATCCATCAAACGAACAACGTTGCGATTCAAAAGATACTCGCTTTCGTTGTTGCGGTAAAGCTTACGACTGATGATTACTTCGTCCATTGGCAATGGGAAAATGCGAGTTGTGTTATCCATGTAAAGGGAAACTTCGCAGTAACTCATAGATTTGCGGGAGTCGGTACCATTAAAGATGAGGTCTTGCATGTGCTTACCACGCAAGTTTTTGGTGCTTTGTTCACCAAGAACCCATCTAATAGCATCGGAGATGTTACTCTTACCGCAACCATTTGGCCCAACAATACCAGTAATGGGTTGATCAAATTTTAGTTCTACTTTGTCGGCAAAACTCTTGAAGCCGTACATTTCGACTTTTTTCAAATATAGCACTATTCAATTCTCCATTTAGTACAGTATTTCTTTGCTGCATCTTGTTGGGCAGACTTTTTAGAAAGCCCTGTGCCTTCGCAGCAGAATTCGTCATTTATATACAATGCAAATGTAAACGTGGGTTTGTTCTGTGGCCCACTTTGACTAACAAATTTGTAGGAAATTGTCCACTTGCGCTCTTGGCAATATTCTTGCAAAGGTGTTTTGTAGTCTTTTTGACCATCCTCCAAAACGCGATTTTCCAAAATATCCTTCAAAAAGTGCAAAACAAATCTTTCCGCCTCGCGATAGCCACCATCAAGGTAAATTGCACCAAGCACCGCTTCAAACAAGTCAGCCTCAATCTTTTTGCCAAGACGTTTGATAACATCAGCACCATCGGCAACAAGCAGATGCTTGAGCAGGCCCATCTCTCTTACAATAGGCTTTAGGCCTTGCGCCGAAACAATTGTTGCGCGCAATTTTGTAAGGTCGCCAGCATCAAGTTGTGGGTATGCGTTGTAGATGTAGATGGAAACCACATCATCTAAAATCGCATCGCCAAGGTACTCCATTCGATCGTTATCCAGCATACCCGTCATATGCGAGTAGGATGGATGAGTAAAAGCTTGAATGAGCAAATTTTTGTTTTGGAAGGTGTAACCTATTATGTTTTCAATTGATTTGATATCAATCATATGTTACTCCACAGCTTACAAGTAGTTTGACACCAAATTCCACAGGCGGATTTGATGCACATATTATATACTTAAATTTACACAAATTTTGTGCAAAATTATCATTATACATATATATTATATACCTTTTAATTACATTTTGCAATAGTTTCATGCAATAAATGTGTGTTGTTTCACAAAAATGCGCCATTTTTGGCAAATGTTTCACAAAATAAAAAACCACCGACAAAATCGGTGGTTAATTATTTACCTAATGGTATTTTGATAGAGTCAATTATTTGTTGTCTGCTGTTACTTCAACAACTTGTTTGCCATCATAGTAGCCACAAGAATCACAAACCTTGTGAGCAACCTTGAGTTCGTGGCATTGAGGACATTCTACCAAAGTTGGAGCAGTTGCTGTCCAGTTAGCTGCTCTTGTGTGTTTTCTTTGTTTAGATGTTTTTCTCTTGGGTACTGCCATTGTGATGCACCTCCGTTAGAATTTTAAATTTTTTAGTACAGAAAAAGCGTTGTCAGGTGTGGTGTCGCAACTGCACGTTTGTTTGTTCAAGTCTGTACCACACTTGTGACACAAGCCTTTGCAATCTTCCTTGCACAAAAAGCTCAATGGAAGGGACAACACAATTTCGTCGCATACGGCCTTGGTTACGTCAAGTTTACTTCCTGAGTAGATGTACGCATCCTCGTCCGTTGCACTATCTTTGTAAAATGTTTGTTCAAAAGGTAAGTAGATTTGTTTGGAAACTTTGCTTAGGCATCTGTCGCAAACACCCTCGATAAAGCAGGTGATTTCCCCTTCGATGAACACATTTGGATTTTCAAACGTAACGTCGAAATCCACTTCCACTTTTGTTAAAGTAGCTTGTGGATATGGCAACAAGTCGCTAGGTAAGGCAAATTCGCCTTGAAAAATCAGCGGTTCGCCTACATTTGCAAGGTTTTCCGTCAAATCAATTACAATTTTACTATGCACAGCCATTATTATACTAATTTATAAACAATTTGTCAACGATTTAAGACAACTTTGCAACAGCCATTGTTTCGCGAGCTATTACAACTTCTTCGTTTGTTGGAATCACAAGAATCTTAACTCTGGAGTCGTCTGCTTGAATTTCGGCAATAGTACCACGTGGGCAGTTAGCGTTCTTTTCAAGGTCGAGTTTAACACCGAGATAATCCAAGTTCTTCAAAGTTCTTTGACGAACGTCAGCATCGTTTTCGCCAACGCCAGCAGTAAATACGATAACGTCAACACCATTCAAAGCTGCTGCGTATGCACCGATGTACTTCTTTGTGCCGTATGCAAATACGTCCAAAGCAAGGTTAGCGCGGTAGTTGCCTTCTTCTGCTGCCTTAGCCAAATCTCTAAAGTCACTGCTTACGCCGGAAAGACCAAGCATACCGCACTTCTTGTTGAGATAAGTCAAAGTTTGGGAGATATCCATACCCTCTTTGCGTCCAATGTACTCTGCTGCAGCGTAGTCGATATCACCACTACGAGTACCCATTGCAACACCTGCAAGAGGAGTGAATCCCATAGATGTATCGATGCACTTTCCGCCATCAACGGCTGTAATGGAAGAACCGTTACCAAGGTGGCAAGTGATGATTTTGAGATCAGCAATGTCTTTAGCAAGGTACTTTGCTGCTTCTTGAGCTACAAACTTGTGGCTTGTACCGTGTGCGCCGTAACGACGAATCTTGTATTTTTCGTAGTGAGCGTAGTCAACAGCATACATATATGCGTAGTCAGGCATTGTAAAGTGGAAACCTGTGTCAAAAACAAGCACCATTGGTGTGTTTGGCATTTGTGCAAGGCAGGCATTTACACCAACGATAGCTGCTGGGTTGTGGAGTGGAGCCAAGTCCTTGATTTCTTCCATCAAAACCATAGCTTCGGGTGTTACCAATGTTGGAACCTTAAATGCTTCGCCAGAAGCCACAACGCGGTGACCTACACCATCGATTTCTTCCATAGACTTGATAACGCCAACTTCAGTATCAGTCAACTTGTCCAAAACAAGCTTTACTGCTACGTTGTGGTTAGGCATGTCTACAAGTTGCTCGATTGTTTGACCGTGTGCTTTGTAAACAAAGTTAGAGTTTGCAATACCGATACGCTCGCAAATACCTTTTGCAAGAACACTTTCGTTCTTCATATCGATAAGTTGGTACTTCAAAGATGAACTACCAGAGTTGATTACCAAAATTTTGCTCATATTTATCTCCTAAAATTGTGTTTGAAGTGCTGTGATTGCTACGCAAGCAACAATATCCTCTGTTTTGCAACCGCGAGAAAGATCGTTCATTGGTTTAGCAAAACCTTGGCAGATTGGGCCAACAGCCATAAAGCCACCAAGACGTTCAGCAATTTTGTAGCCAATGTTACCAGATTGCAAGTCAGGGAAAACAAATACGTTAGCATGACCAGCAACGGAGCTACCCTTTGCCTTCATTTCGCCAACGGATGGAACAATTGCAGCGTCAAATTGCAATTCGCCATCAATCTTGAGTTCTGGAGCAGTTTCTTGAGCAATGCGTGTTGCTTCTGCTACCAAACTAACGTTGTCATGCTTTGCACTGCCCTTGGAGGAGAAGGAAAGCATTGCAACTTTTGGATCGATACCTGCAATTGCTTTTGCAGATTTTGCTGTGGAAATAGCAAGATCAGCAAGACCTTCGGATGTGTATGTTGGATTCAAACCGCAGTCAGCAAAAACCACCAAACCATCTGGGCAGTATTGGTTGCCTTGTGGTGGGCAGAGCATCAAGTTGAAGCTTGTAACAGCTTTTGCACCAGGAGCAGTTTTGATAATTTGAAGACCTGGTCTAAGTGTGTTAGCTGTGGAGTGGCAAGCACCGGAAACAAGACCGTCCACTTCGCCCATCTTGAGCATCATTGCACCAAAGTATGTGCCGTCTCTCAAGAGAGCTGCTGCTTGTTCTTCTGTCATACCCTTGGATTTGCGGAGTTCGCAAAGTGTTGCAATGTACTCTGGCAAACGTTCACTTGTAAGATTGTTAACAATTGTTACGCCAGTAAGATCAACGTCTGGGTTAGCTTGAGCAATTGCATCTGGATCGCCAATCAAAACGATTTTTGCGATACCTTCGCGAGTTGCATCTTGAGCTGCTTTTACAACACGACTATCTTCGCCTTCGCAAAGTACAATTGTCTTTTGGAGTGCTGCTGCTTTTTGTTTGATTTGTTCTAGAATGTTCATAACTTTTCTCCTTGAAGAAATGCTTTATTTTTTACAAAATTTGGTGTATAATGATTTAGTCAAGGCGATTTACCCCGCCATTTGTTTGACAAGATGATATCAAAGATATCAATTTTACTTTACCAAAAGGCATTATACCACAAATAAAATTTATTGTAAATAGAAAAGTAGCAAATCAAAGGAAATAAAGTTATGAAAATTGCCGCAATAATTTGCGAATTTAACCCAATACATACCGGACACAAACGACTTATCGACTACGCCAAGAGCGTTGCCGACAAAGTTGTGTGCATAATGAGCGGTAATTTTGTGCAACGTGGCATGCCTGCTTGCGCCGATAAATACGACCGAGCGCGCCACGCCATCCTTTGCGGAGCCGATTTAGTTGTGGAACTACCAACTATTTTTGCAACAGCTTCTGCGGAAGACTTTGCGTTTGGCGGAATTAAAATTGCTAGCCAAATTGGCGCTGACTACCTCGTGTTCGGTAGCGAATGTGGCAGTGTTGACGAGTTGCAACATATTGCAAATATGCTTGATGACACGCTGGTAAACGAAAAAATTCAAGATTTCCTTGCGCAAGGAAACAGCTATCCAAAAGCTGTCAGTCTTGCTATTGGAAGCGAAATCTTGCAAAGTCCAAACAACACTTTGGCAATCGAGTACCTGCGCGCTATCAGCAAAATTGACAAAAACATCACACCACTTACCATCAAGCGCGAAAACAACTATCACGGCAATGGTAGCGAATACGCAAGTTCATCGGCACTGCGCAAAGATTTGGCTTTGAGAAATAAATTCAGTTACGAATTTGTAGCACCAGACATCAACGACAGCATCGAAGACAAATTTTGCCAATTTGTTTGCCACTACTTAACAACAGTTAACTCGCAAGAACTTTACAAAATTGACGGTGTGAGCGAGGGTCTAAACAACAAGATATTCAAGGCAGACAAGCACCTTGGTTACAACGAATTGGTGGAGCAAATAAAGAGCAAACGCTACACTAGAGCAAAGATTCAGCGCATACTTTTACGAAGCATTTTGGGCATCGAAGAGTTTGATATGCAGTGTGCGCGCAAAGGCACGCTTCAAACAAAAGTGCTTGCAGTAAGGTCTGACGCTGTTGCACTTTTGCAACGTTGCAATGATCAACTAGACGACAACTTTACCGTTACTGCCGACAAACTTTACCTGTCATTTAGCGGAAAAAAGGCGCCACAAAAACTTCAAAAAATAAATTTTTAATTTTAACAAATAGACAACAATAGGTCGTCACAACAACCCACAATAAACAATACGCCCGACTGAAAATCATTCATTCGGGCTGTTTTTGCACTATTTTAATTATATATGTCTGTCATAGTATTATATAAAAGGGCGCTTTTTAGTATTGCAAGGTATAATTTGCGCAAAAATCAGTAAATATTGCAAGAATTACGAATATTGACACATCAGGCAAAATATCTCAATAGTATGAAAAAAATATTGGAAAGAACTGCCCTTGCACTGCTATACTTAGCCATTGTCGTTTGCTTTGTAATCCAGCCAGCAAGGTATACAAAAGCGTTTTTAGACGGCATCACAGTTTGGGCGCACAATGTTTTACCAGTGGTTTTCCCCTTTGCACTACTAACAACCATCTTTGCAAGAAACTTCAACTTTGGCAAATTTTCCATCACAAAATTGCTATTTGGCATCAGCTGTGACGAGCTGTTTTTTGCCAGCATTTTGTGCGGTTATCCCGTTGGTGCAAGGGTGATATCCGAACAAAATGTTGACGAGAAATCAGCCACAATTTTGTGCAGTTTCTGCTCAACACCTAGCCCAATTTTCTTGATTGCAACCGTAGGCACAGCCATTGACAACACCACCGCTACTTTGATTGTTTGCTTTTCCCAATTTATTGCAATGGCACTAAATGGACTACTTTACACCCACAAACAAAGTATTTCATTTATACCAATAAAACAAAACTTTGACAGCAAAGACTTTGGCGATACCATCACAAATTCCATACTATCAATTTTGACAATTGGTGCTTTGATTGCATTGTTTTTTATGTTAACGGAAATTATACAATCATTGCTACCAAAAACTATTTCTACACACCCTGCACTATTTTTTGCAATTGGCATGCTGGAAATGACATGCGGAATCTTGAAGATTTGTGCAACTTGCGATATTTTTTGTGCAACTGTATGTACATCGGCGCTATTATCATTTGGCGGACTTTGTGTAGCATTGCAATGTTTTGCCTTCGTATCGCAAAAGGGAGTCAAATTTGGCAATTTGCTGAAAATGAAATGCACTCAATGTGCTTTTGCTACAATTGTTGCCTTTGTATTAGGAAAACTGTTTTTGTAATACGATTTTAAAAATTGAATGTAAAGCAACAATAGCTATCGACACATTATTTTGCGCCATTTTATTTTGCAAAATCTACGTAATATACACAAACATCACAAACAACAAAAAAGGATGCAAATTCATGCATCCTTTTATCATTATCAATTAGATTTTTTGTTGCCGTTTTATGGTCTATCTCTTTGCGAATTGCTTATCAAGCATAAACAACAAATCTTTGGTATCTTCAAATCCTAGGCATTGATCAGTCTTAGAAACGCCATATGTATTGCCGTCGCTACCATCAGAAAGATAACTCTCCATCATGATACCATTGATATTTTCGTCCAAAATTACCATTTTGGCGTTATCAATTTGATTTTGCGCAACCTTTTGACTATTTGCGTGGCTCAAATCAGCCATAACAAAATCATTCAAACCTAGCGATTGCAATCCTATTTTGAGTTTTGCAACGCTATCTTTGTCGATATTAGACCAGTATTTGCCATCCAATGAGCCACCACGCAGTACAACGTGAGCAAATTTGCAACCGCCCGTTTGCATTTGGTTACCAAAACAAGGGAATATTGTAGGCAACGAAATTGCATGCAAAGATTGCATCAATTTTTCCATATCGCCATCGGTAGAGTTTTTAACACCGCAACAAACATCCAAACCTGATGCAAAAGCGCGATGCAAACTGTCTTCGCTACTGCGAGCACCAACAAAACTATAACTAATCAGGTCATCAAAATATTGATAAAGCTCCGGATACAACAGCTCGTCGGCGATAGGCAAGCCCACCTTGAGGCAATCAATCATCATTTGACGGCAGGCCAAAATACCTTTTGCGATATCATTGCCATCTTCGCCAAAGCAAAGACCTTTGTAGCCAAGACCGTTTGAACGTGGTTTTGTTGTGTAAATGCGAGCAACCACCAATAAATTTGGACAGTTGTCTGCAATTTGCTTGAGTTTTGATACGTATTCGCCAACCGCAACTGGGTCATCTGCCGAACAAGGCCCACAGACAACAACCAATTTTTGCTTAGATTGCATGTTTTGGCGCAAGTCTTCGTCAAATTTCAATTTGATTCTATTAAGTTGATCATCCAAAGGCAACGCCGATTTAATTTCGGCAACCAATGGCAATTTCTTTTGTTGTGTAAACATCTTTAACCAACCAAATACTTAGTAATTTCTTCTAAACAATTTTCGGGAACATACTCGGAAAAATCTTGTCCCAAGCTTGCAAGTTCGCGAACAAGAGAGCTAGAAACGTGTCTGTATTGCTTGTTGCCAACAACAAACACTGTTTCCCCATCCCAGTAGCTTTCGTTTACGTCGCAAAGGTCGATGACCGATTGCAAATCCATCGCATTGCGAATGGATTTTATCATCACAGTTGCGCCCACATTTTTGCAAAAGTCCGTCATCATGCCCTCGTGAGAGCAAACTTCCACATTGGGTATATGGCCCAAAGCACGTTTGAGCATATCAAGGCGCGCTTCAACAGAGATTGCATATTTCTTTGCAAAGTTAACACCCATCACAACATAAAGCTTGTCTACAAGTTTTGCAGACTTTTCGATGGCATCAACATGACCTTTGGTAACCGGACAAAACGAACCAGCAAAAACACCTATTGACATACTTCACTCCTTTTGTAAAATGTAAACTTTACACTACCAATTTTTCGTTCATCACACACTTGCAAATTGCAAATTTCGCTAGGCAATACCACGTCAAATGCGTGTTCGCAGATTACGATGCCATTTTCCGCAAGCAAATCGTTGTTGGAAATTGTCTCCAGCACATCTTTGTAGTAGCCAGATGCGTAAGGTGGATCGACAAAAACCATATCCAAAGTGCCTTTGGAAATATTAGCAAGGCAACTTTTGTAGTTGCAAGCATAAAGCTCTGGTAGTATGCCAATTTTAGCAAAATTAGACTTGATTGCCTGTTGTGCAACGCGATCGTTATCGCACAAAATAGCACGCTTTGCGCCTCGACTTAGGCACTCGATGGCAATTTGCCCACTACCAGCAAACAAATCCAACACAGTAGAGTTGGCAATGCGCATTTGCAGGATGTTAAAAAGCGTCTCTTTGGTGCGGTCCAAAGTTGGACGGGTACTATCCCCCGCCGACTGAAGCACGCGACCTTTGTATTTTCCTGCAATAACCCTCATTTTTACCTCAAATTGCACAATAGTTGGTATATTATCGCATCGTCAGTTGATGGATTGACACCTTCGCCAAGCACAACAACATCATCGCCAACACTAACATGTATATTTGTGACGTCCACCATACACATAGACATACAAATATTCCCTACAACCTTTGCAAAGTTGTTGCCAATTTTGACTGTTGGCTCGCGCAAACTACGAACATACCCTTTGGCGTAGCCTGTGTCGATAATGGCCACATCCATATCGCGATTGCACGTATATCTTGCACCGTAGCCGATAATACTACCCTTGGAAAGTTTCTTTTTTGCAACTACCTTTGCGGTCACCATTTTTGCAACGGACAAATTGCTTGCACCATAGCCATACAAACCTAGACCAACTCGCGCCATATCCAAGTGGAACGACTTGTCAAGCAACACTCCACCTGAATTTGCAATATGTTTGGTAATGTTGCCAAACTTCCTCGATACTATTTTACTGCATTTTTCAAAGTAATTCAACTGTTCTTGGCATAAATTTTGATTTTCGGCGTAAAAATGCGAAAAAATTCCTTCCACAATGATATTATTTCCATCAAGCACACCTACAAGACTATCCAAATCTTCCAATCGAAAGCCCAGGCGCGACATTCCGCTATCAATTTTGATATGCACGCGCACGAAATCTTTAGAAAATTGCTTTAGGATTTGCAAAGTATCAAAACTATCCAAGGTTAAAATATACCCATTTTCAATGGCAATTTTTGTATTGCGAGCATCCTGTGGTAGCAAAATCAAAACATCCCTACCATATCTTGCAATTTTTTGCCCTTCCAAGACGTCATTTACTGCAAAGCAATCGGCAATATCACACAAACAGCTTACAACTCTTTCCAGCCCATGACCGTAGGCATCACATTTAACAACGGCGCACAATTTAGAATCACCCAAAATTTGCTTAAAATACTGCGCGTTCTTGATAATTGCACCATAATTTACATATTGCATACCCTACCCCAATTTTACATTAACATTTGACACAATTGTCAATTATGGATATAATATATGTAACACAACTAATTGGTTTGCCAAATCTGGCAATAAAGGAAGAAATGAGATTCCCATTGCAACTATCAAAAAAGTATTTTATACTCAAAATTGTTATGATACTATCAATCGTACTAAGTGTAGCAATGATTGTGTTGTCCATCATGACACTTTGTGGCATGTACACATTTTTGAACATGACATTTGCCCAAGCTAAAATTCAACTTACAACTGCTTGCGTTTCCATTTTGTTGATGTCGGCGCTTCTTTCCATGCACTATCATCTTGACGACAAGCATTTGCGCATAAAGCTGTTGTTTTTTGACCTTTTGGGTGGACGAATTCGCTACGAAAACATCCTAAACATCGTCTACACTGATGGTTTGATGTACATCAGCTATATTTGGAAGGGCGCAGACCCCGTGATAGCCGGCATCATGATTTCGCCAGCAAAATTTGACAAAATGAAGGATGCACTTTTGGCTAAAAATAAAAACATTGTATTTTACGAGGATAAAGATGAAACTGGTAATAGCAAGTAACAACAATCACAAAATTCAGCAGATAAAGGAAGTTCTAAAGGGTAAATTTGAACAGATGTACTCCCTTGCAGAAATGGGAATTGATTGTGACCCAGAGGAAAATGGCGCAACATTTTTGGAAAATGCACTAATCAAAGTTAACGAAATTGCAAAGTATACCGACTATGCCGTACTTGGCGATGACACAGGGCTTTGTGTTGATGCACTTGATGGCGCACCAGGAATCATGTCTGCAAGATATGCAGGCGACCACGACAGCGCTAAGAATCGTCAAAAGTTACTTGCCGACCTCTGCAACGAAACAAATCGTAAAGCACATTTTGAAACTTGCGTAGCACTGCGCTACCCAGATGGCCACATCGTTACTGCTTTTGGCAGAGTTGACGGGGAAATTTTGACGGAAGAACGTGGAGACAAGAGCTTTGGCTACGAATGTTTGTTTTTTGCAACAGATCTTTGCAAAACTTTTGGTCAAGCCACTACCGAAGAAAAGTTGGCTATCAGTCACCGTGGTAGAGCTTTGAGAAATTTGTTAGAAAAACTATAATTTTGCAAAAATATAATCAAAAAAGGTCAGGAAATCCTGACCTTTTTCATTATAAATTTAAATTTTAACAAGCAAAACAACAAAAGTTAGCAAGCGATATTCGTACATACATGCTAAATCTCTATTAATTAACCAAATAATTTAAATTCGCAATTTTTACACTACTTTACAATATCAAAAAGCTTTGCGAGATCGTCAATCTCGTAAATTGGTATAATTTTGCGAGTGTTTTGCTCGTGCTTAGGGTTGTACCAACAGCTGTCGATGCCCGCGTTGATACCACCTTGAATATCACTTGTTAACGAATCGCCAACGATAAGTGTCTTTGCCTTGTCAAAGTTCTCGATATGCGCAAAACTGTGGTTGAAAAACTCAATTTTGGGCTTTGGATAACCCACTTCTTCGCTGATAAAACGTTTTGCAAAATACTTACCAATACCACTACCTTTGAGGCGCGAATTTTGGATTGTGAGCACACCATTGGTAACTAAGTACAAAGTTGCGCCCATATCAATTAGTCCTTGCATAACCGCTGTGGCGCCCTCAATAACGAAAAATCCTTCGTGAAGGTACTCTTCATACTTGCGAGAAACGGTCAAAATGTCACATTCTAAACCAAGTTCCTTGGCTGTGTTGACGAAACGATTATTCAAAACATAGTCTTTGGAAACAAGACCTTGTTCCAATTGTTGCCAAAGTGCGATATTGTTCTTGCGGTAGATTTCTACAAGATGATCGTCCACTTGCACACCATGCTCGCCAAAAGCACGGCAAAGAGCCTGAAACTCCGCTTTGTCAAAATCAAAAATAGTATTGTCTGCATCAAACAAAATAATATCGTATTTCATAAAACCTTCCAATTTAAATTTAGTTACAGCGCTACGTTTACCTAAGCGCAAAAGAGCAAGCGCACATTAGCTCCGCAAAATACTTGGAAATTACCACATTGCAACTGCTCAAATTAGCTAAATTTTTGTTATTATGGCAAAATTATATCACAATTAGCAAAATATAACAACAAAATAAAAGGACTTGACACAATTGTGCCAAGTCCTAAATTTTTTAATGAAGCATTACCACTCGCGTTTGAATTGCTCCCAAGTGGAAGGTGCATAGTCGCAACTTTCGAAGAAGCATCTCAAGATGTAGTACTCGTTTTCGTCCATTGCTTTGTCGCCAGAAAGGCAGAAGTAGCAGAAACCTTGTACCATAGCTTCGTAGTTATCTGCATCTTTGAGGTATCCACGAAGATCGCGAAGCAATGAGATGTCGCTAGAAAGATCGTCTACTGTAAGGCGATTGTACAAGGAACGAACACTATCTGTTGTAAGTGGTTCAAACTTTGCATATTCGCAGAAAGTTTTGTAGCAATCGTATTCGCCTTGCAAAAAGTCGTCATCACACATCATCAAGAATACAAGAATGTGTTGGAAAATGTAGAAAACTTGATCGTTGTAGGATTCGCCTTTGTTTCTGCAAAAATCTACAAACATATTTTTGTATTCCACATAAGCATGAGAAAGCAAATTTTTAGTTTTTTGATAGTACTCGGATGGAGCAAGCTTTGTTTTGCGGTCCCAAGCAAGGTTGCAAAGTTCAATCATGTTGATAGGTGTTTTAGACATTGTACAATTCTCCTTTATTTTGATTGTAAATTCATTATAGCACCATGATATTGCTATGTCAATACCAAATTCTTAAAAAACAACCGCAAATTAGACTAATTTTGCACAAAATTGCCTATTGTTTTTGCAAAATTGATAGTTTTTATATTTACAATAAAACAAAAATGCCACACAAAATTGTGTGACATTTTTAGCAAATGTATAGTTTCAAATTAGAGCATAAATCTAGATTAGTTGCGCAAATCAATTTGTGTAGAACCATCGCATGTGATAGCACCACCCCATTTTTCCGCAACATAGTCGGAAACTTCCTTGGACAAAAGAGCATTTGTCAAAGCGTCAATTTTTGCTTTGTACACAGCATCTGTATTATAGTCATCAAGACGAGCAGCCAAAACGTTGGCGTTGCCAGCTACAAGTGCAGGGTCAGTTTCTTGATCGATTTTCAAGCTTTGGTCTACGTTGCCGGTCATTGCTGTGTTGCATGGCAAGCAAACATAGGTGTAGTCTGGCATGGATGCAACAAGAAGTTCTTCGGCAATCAATTTGATAGTTACGTTGCCTACAGTAAGAGTAGAGCCAACAACCACACCTTGACTATCGGAGTTGAACTCTGGAATAGATGTGATGTATCCCTTTGCATACAACAATTGCAAAGCACGAAGCGCGTTAGACTCGTCATTGCAGATTGCAATGGATGGGTTGGATGAATTTTCGGTATATTGACCGCCTTTGTAGATACCAAGTGGTTCGTAGTGAACTTTGCAGGATGCAAAAAGTTTAACAGAACCTGTGTATGTTTCGAGATAAGGAACGTGTTGGAAGTAGTTTGCATCGTAGTCGCCTTGAGCAACTGCGCCATTTTGAAGTGTCCAATCGATAACTTTAACCTTCAAGGTGTAACCTTGCGCCTTCAAAATATCAGCAACACAATTTTCCAAAATGTCCGCGTGTGGTAGTTCGCTTGCGCAAACTGTGATTGTTTTAGCTGGGTCGCTACAAGCGGCAAAACTAAGTGAGGATACAAGCAAAAGTGCCACCAAAAGCACTACCAAGATTTTTTTCATTGTAAAATTCTCCTTTTGTCAAGTTTTTTAGAAATAGCAAGTCCCAACTCTTGAATGAGTTGAACAAGCAAAATTACGATTATAATCATCAACCAAAATACGGGATGTTCGAGATAGTTGCCAGTATTTTGAGCATAGTAACGCCAAATACCTGCAATGATGCCACCTGCGGAAATATTGTACGCAAATGATGTGTAGCCAAGCAAAGAAACAAGGGTTACTGCAAGTCCACCAACGAGGGAACTGCGCGCCTCGGGCAATAGCACCTTTGTGATAATTTGCAAGTTTGTACCACCAAGAGATTGCACCGCTTCCACCTTGCCTTTGTCAACTTCGGCAAGCGATTGCTCAACCATTCTTGCAACAAAACCAAAACTTGTAACGAACAATGGGATAATGATTGTGTACCACTCGCCTGTGCCTTTGCCAAGGATTGCGCGAACAGCGGGCATCAAGAGTACAACAACAATCAAGCAAGGAATGGAGCGCAAGATGTTTACAAACAAGCTAAGTACAAAGTTGAGCCATTTGCAGGGTTTTAGGCCTTTTTGTGACGTTACATTTAACAAAACACCAAGAGGCAATCCCACAAGGTAAGCAAGTGCACCAGAAATGGTCACCATTGCCAGTGTTTCCAATATCATTGTCAAAATATCATTGAAGTTCACTTGCTATCACCTCCTCGTAGTGAATTTGTTTAAGATCCAAGTACTTGCAAAGCTTTTGCGCATCTTTTGCATCAGCTGGCATTGTAAAAATAAGTTGTCCGTAAACACGACCGTCCACAACTTTAGAGTCGGCATAAATGATGGACAATGCGATATTACAATCTTGGATAATGTTGGCAACAATTGGCGTATCAATTTCGCCGTTGAAAATCAATTTTAGGAATTTTGTGTTATCAACGGATGTGTTGATATGGCCGGAATAAATGATCTTTTTGGAAATTTCCGTTTTGGGAAACAGGAAAATATCTTGCGCATTGCCACTTTCAACAATTTGCGCATTGTCGATGATTGCAACCTTGGTGCAAATCTTTTCGATAACATCCATTTGATGGGAAATCATGATGATTGTTAGGCCAAGTTCACGATTGAGCTTTGTTAACAATGCCAAGATTTGTTGTGTCGTGTCGGGGTCCAATGCGGAAGTTGCTTCGTCACACAACAAAATTTGAGGGTTAGACATAAGCGCTCTTGCAATTGCCACACGTTGACGTTGACCACCAGAAAGTTGTGATGGGTAAGAATTTAGTTTGTCGGCAAGTCCAACAAGACTCAACAACTCAACTGCTCTATCCTTGCAATCTTTTTCGCCAAATAACTCTCCTGCTAGCATAACGTTCTTCAAAACTGTACGTTGGTCAAGCAAATTGAATTGTTGGAAGATCATTGCAACTTGTCTGCGGTAGTCACGATCAAATGTTACAACCTCGCCATTGAACACAATTTGGCCTTGATCAAACTTTTCCAAACCGTTGATACATCTAACAAGTGTGGACTTACCTGCACCAGACAAGCCCAAAATACCGTAGATATCCCCCTTGGCAACATCCAAGCAAACGTTCTTAAGCACTTGATGTGCACCAAATTTTTTGCTTAGATTTTCAATTTTAAGAATAACTTGTTCGCTCATATTTACTCCAATAAAAAAACTCGTCCTTGAAAACACTCCAAGGACGAGAATAAATCACGTGGTACCAACCTTTTTCGCCGAAAATCGGCCTATTTCGGCTCTAACAAGCCATATTGCTATAACGGGCAAACCCGAAACTCCCTACATTTCGAAAGTTCAACTCAGAGGCCATGTTCATAAACTTTCCGTTTGCTTCCTCTCACCACGTGGAAACTCTCTGTAAAACATCCCGTTTACTACTCTTCTCTTCAGCGTTTTTAGATATTATGCGACAATTTTATACATTTTTTCAAATTTTGTCAACAAATATATAGCAAAAATTGAAAATTAAACAATGTTTGCGTATAAATTAGAAATTTTACGCAGATTTGCAAATTGAATTACTTTCTCTTTTTACCTTTTGGTTGAGGTTTTTTGCTTTGTTGTTTGTCTTGTGGTTGTTTATTATCAACCTTTGGTTCTTCTTCGATATCTGCAAATATCTTTTTGGCAGGTCTAAGCATTGTGCCGAAGGACAACCTTGAAATAGCAAGTCTGATTTGTTGATACTTGCGCTTGGAAATAAGTCTTACAATCAAGAAGAACAACAAAATTAACACAACTGTTGCAGCCACACCACAAGCAGCACCTTCAGTATCGAGAATTGCGTCTTTTACACTTGGACCGCGGTGCTCTGTAAAGATAGGCATTTGCAACACTTCGGTAAGCGCAGCAACTGCAGCACTACTGATAATTGCAAAAATTGGGGAAATCTTGCGCGCACGTCCGGAAAGCAAGAAGAATGTTACAGCAAAACCAACGCCCAAAATTGCAAAAGCAGTAAAGTGACCAAAAATCTTACGTACAAATGTGTGGAAGTTTTCGTATGGAGACACGCGAACTTTAAATTCTACAAAGATTTTTTCATCTTGTGTGCTTGTTGCGCGAATGATAACATCGCCAAGTTCCGTTGCAATAAGTTTGCCGTCTGCGGTGATTGTTGCATCACCCTTTACGATAGACCAAGTAATCTTTTCGCAGTCACGTTCGCCATCGAATACTGTGTATTGATATTCCTTATCACAAATGATACGGTCGCGACCCATGATTGTGAGTTGTTCTGGGAGTGGTTCTACAACAACTACTCTGTAACGAGAAGTTCTTCCGCTTGCGTAAGCAGAAAATTCGAAATAAGCTTCACCAACAGTAACGGCTGTGTATGTTTCGCCAGCAATTTCGAACAAAGACTTGTTTGTACATGTGATTGTGCAAAAACGCTTGTCCAAAGTTGCACCCTCTGGCAAAATTGAAGAGATGTTGTCACGTGGGTTGAAACTTGTGTTTGTGTTGATGTACAAAACGTGTTCTTCAAATTCGAAAAACTCAGGTGCAGCAAATGTGTCACTTTCGGTAACTTGAATATTGATGTCCTTTGTTTGTTTTGTGGACTTGTTTGTTACAGTAATTTTAGCTACGCCAGGTTTGATTGCAACAAAGTGCTTTGTATCACTCATGCGCAAAATTGTAGAGTCGTGGCACACAATTGTGAGTGTATCAACAGACACTACTTGACCTTGACTATCTCTAAAGCAAATGTAAGAGTAGGTTCCTTCGGGGACTTCGTATTTGGCTGGAGATCCTGGTTCATCACTAAATGTTGGATAAATATTAGAAATATCCCCTGCTGCAACACCAGAACAAATAACTTTGAATGTTGTTTTGATATTTGGCTTAGCTACCGAAGTTGCAGTAATCTTGCACTCACCATAGGAGTTGAATGTAACAACACCCTTTTCGTCAACTGATGCAATAGATGGATTAGAAGAAGAAAAAGTAAGCGCCTTGTCTGTTGCTTGACTTGGTGTGTAAGCAAAAGTCAACGTCAATTTTGTACCAACAGCGCGGGAAGCGTTTGCTTGCTTACATCTGATGGATACCAGTTCGTAGTTTTGATCGTTATCGGGGATATCAGGGATGATATCCTTGATAGTATCTTCCACATCTTGAGATGTATCGCTACTGTCTTCGCCTGGCTTAAGAGCTTCGTAGCACAAAAGCCAAACCATAAACATTGTGCAAATAAGTGCCAAAATGCCCAAGAAACGCCAAAAATTAAATTCTCTTACAAGTCTTTTTTTCATAATAGTTTCCTCTCCATAAAAGTATAAACCAATGCAAAGTTATTGTCAACCTTAGCACGTGTATTTTGTTATAATATATGTAATATATAAATAGGGACGCACCACTATAAGGCAAATTGCAAACATCTAAAACTGCTAAAAACACCGCTAAAATTGCCCCAAAAGCAATACAAAAAAATAGTCAAAAAAAATCAAAAAAAGTTGTGTAAAATTGTTGACATTTTTTAGACCACAATGTATAATGTAAAAGCTGTTGAAGTGCGGGTGTAGTTCAATGGTAGAATCCCAGCCTTCCAAGCTGGTCGCGTGGGTCCGATTCCCATCACCCGCTCCAAATCTTAGTTGCCTGTGCCTGTAGCTCAGCAGGATAGAGCAACGGCCTTCTAAGCCGTTTGTCGGGGGTTCGAATCCCTTCAGGCACGCCATTATATGGTGGGCTTAGCTCAGCTGGTTAGAGTGCCAGATTGTGACTCTGGAGGTCGTGGGTTCGATTCCCATAGCTCACCCCACAATTTTATAGGGGTATAGCCAAGCGGTAAGGCATCAGACTTTGACTCTGACATTCGTTGGTTCAAATCCAGCTACCCCTGCCAGTTATGACCCATTAGCTCAGTCGGTAGAGCACATGACTTTTAATCATGGTGTCCCGCGTTCGAGTCGCGGATGGGTCACCATTAGAAAAAAGTCTTACCGACTTATATATGCATCTTTAGCTCAGTTGGTAGAGCAACTGACTCTTAATCAGTGGGTCCAGGGTTCGAGTCCCTGAAGGTGTACCAAGACAACCTACTGCATGCGGATATGGCGGAATTGGCAGACGCGCTAGACTTAGGATCTAGTGTCTCAGACGTGGGGGTTCAAGTCCCTTTATCCGCACCAGACAACATAATAAATTTGCGGGAGTGGCTCAGCGGTAGAGCGCTGCCTTGCCAAGGCAGATATCGCGGGTTCGAATCCCGTCTCCCGCTCCATTAGAAAGGACTTACAAATGTAAGTCCTTTTCTATTGTCTTTTTTCGGAATTCTCACCCGCGGATTTTCAATTTCGCGGAAGGCGTTCTCATCCCGTCTCCAATATGGATATTAATGTCGTTGTACTACTCGATTATTTGCCGCACCCACTTTTGTTTTAGTTTGTTTTGCACTACCACTTCCCACTTGCTCCATTAGAAAGGACTTACAAATGTAAGTCCTTTTCTATTACCTTTTTGAGTTCATAGCCTGTTTGCAATCTAGCGGTTTGTGCAACACATCTCAACTTAAAGCAGCACTTGTTTAAATATTTTGCACTACTACTTTTTTGCAACGCATTGCATTGCAAGCAATTTTGTGTTAATATAGTTATAATAACAACTTAAACAGTCGGGAGGTGCCCTATGAGTTTGGGAACAAACATAACTAAATATCGCGAGCAACTTGGGTTATCCCAGGAACAGCTTGCAGACAAACTGAACATTTCCTGTGAAGCACTGGCGCTTTGGGAGACGGGACAAGCGCAACCAAGTACCGATGCACTACAACTTTTGTCGAGCGCATTTGGTATTTCCATTGAGGAACTTTGTAAAAATACACAAAGCGAGCAGGTTGAAAAGCCATTGTTTACTGCATCAATCAAATACAGCGATGATATCCTAATAACCACATCCAAGGTTTTCGCGAAGAAAAATATCGTTATCTGTTGGATTGGCATCGCCTTGTCAATAATAATTACGATCGGCCTGTTATTTTCCGATCTTGACAATAGCTTAGTCTTTTTGCCATTCTTTTTCGGCATACTTTTTGGCAGTTCAATCATGCGTATCAACAAGACAATTAAAAAGTCTGCCGAAATTGCACGCAGGGAGGTGCCAAATCTTCAAGCTAAATACTGGTTTTACGCCGACCACTTAGTTTATAACGTTTGGTCGGACAACTCCACCTCTACTTTCAAGAAAAAATACAGCGAGCTGAAGACAAAATTGCACGATGACAAGTACATCTACATTATGTTTGACAATCGCTATGCCGTGATAGATAAGAATAGTTGCAAAGAACATTTAGACCAACTTTCCCAGCTGATTGGATTGCAACAAAAGCAAACCAACACCGGCACATACAAATACACAAACTCAACGGACAGCACAAATGAGCAAAAGCCCAAGAGCAGATGGGTATCCGCATTGTTGATTGTCTTGTTTGTGTTATCATTAGCATCGCTATTTATTGCGCTAATGCTCATGGCTATGGCTAGAGCGCTTTCCCCCTTGCCAGAATTCGCACTTGCAACTACAGAACATATGTGGGTATTCTATTTAGTCATTCCAATACCCGCTACTTCCATTGCACTTGGCATCATATACAAACGCAAGGGATATAAGTGCAAGAAGAACATCGTTGCAGGAATAATCATGGCTGTGATTTTGTTTATCTACGGTAGTTTTACCGCTATCTTTGATCCCCAAATAAGCCATGATATGCAATACGTTGAAGAACTTTCGCAAGAGATAGGCTTTGAGATACCAACAGACGGGTATGTTTCTGTGTCCTATGATAGCTCTAACGAGAGTGAATCCTTTGCCATGGTAAAGATTACCGACAAGCAAGAGCCTAATTTTGTTGCTCGACTACAAAACAGCTATTATTGGAAAGGCGACACATCGTTTATTCCCGCAAACGTATTGGGCGCATACGAGCTTGCCTCCACACGAAACTACGACTACTTTGCTGTTTACAACACTACTACCGACTCGTACAACAACTTTACAGGCAAATTGATTTACTTAGCGTACGACGTTGAAACAAACATTTTGTACGTTTACTGCTATAAGTGATAACCAAAAGCTACAATACCACTACTTGTTGTATTATTTGAAACTAACCTAAAATGGAGACTAACCATGGAACTTGAACAAGCATTGCTCGCAAGACGAAGTGTGCGCAAATTTTTGCCAGACAAAATTGATGATGAAACAATAAACAAACTCTTGTACTTTGCAATGTGTGCACCAAGTGCTTGCAACAAAAAGCCTTGGGAGTTTTATGTAATCAAAAGTGAAGACAAACTAAAAGACGTTCAAAAAGCAAGTATGTTTTCCAATCACAATGCACCACTTGCAATTGTTGTAGCTGGCAATTTGCACAAAGCATTGCCTTTCAAGATGGCGGAATACTGGATACAAGATTGCTCATCAGCCATCACACACATTTTGCTGGAAGCAACAAATCTTGGGCTTGGCTCACTTTGGTGCGGATTGCACCCACAAAAAGGCGCAGAAGAGCACGTGCGCAACGTCTTGGGGGAAGGTAAACACATTGTACCCCTTGGTTTGATTTTGCTTGGCTACCCAGCAGAAACACCCGAACCACGTAGTCAATTTGACGAAAAGAAGGTGCACATCATCTAGTTGTATACTCCAACAAAAATGCACCATTTTCAACAATAATACACAACAAATAATTAGAAAAGGGTTGATTTTGTTATCAATCCTTTTTTTTACTTGCAAATAATTTGTTTAAAATAATTGCAAAAAATATAGAAAAATAAGTTTATATGTGCTATAATTAGTGCAAACAGGAGGCAGATTATGAAAATTTACATGATGGGCGACTCGACAATGAAATACAACAACATCACTTCCTACCCACAAGTGGGCTGGGGACAATTTTTACATGTGTTTACAAAGAACGAGTATCTAATTGAAGACCATGCCGAAAACGGAAAAAGCACCAAAAGCTTCAAAGCAGAGGGCAGATTTGACGTGATTTTGTCTAGATTGCAACCAAACGACTACGTTATTTGTCAATTTGGTCACAACGATGGCAAGGTTGACGACCCTACTCGCTTTACCGAGCCCCAAGGAGACTACAAACACAACTTGAAGTATTACGCAGACGAAGTGACAAAAAAGGGAGCAAAAATCATTTTTGCAACACCAATTGCACGTCACAAGTTTGTTGATGGCGTTTTAGAAAACACCCACACACCATATCAAAATGCAATGTTGCAATTTTGCGCTGAAAACGGCTACACTTGCATTGATATGAGCACATTGACAATGGACTTATACAAAAAGCTTGGCGAACAAGAATCCAAAAAGTTCCACATGATTTTCCCAGCAAACACCTACGTAAACTACCCCAATGGCATGGATGACCATACACATTTGAGATACGTTGGCGCACTTACCATTGCGGAAATTTTTGTTAGAGCCGTTTTAGCGACCGACCACCCAATCAAGGAGTGTTTCTTGGATTTGGGCGATAAACCAGCTATTTTGTTACCATAAAACTACAAAACAAAAAGGATTGACATATTTTGTCAATCCTTTTTAATTTCGAATAAACGTTATTTTGTAACACGTCAACACACCTTTGTGTTACTTGAACTATCCAATCAATCCTTGCTTATACAAGTTGATGAGCAAGTTTTGAGTGTTGGAAAAGTTCAAAATTACAACAATATCGTCACCATCATCATCCTTATCACCAGTTATTTCAAACTTTGGTGGCTCTACATAGCTACCTGTGCCATCTGTTTGACCTTGTAGCTTTAGGTAGATATTATTGAAAAACTCGCCAATATCGTCCAAAAGTTTGTATTGGCTCCAATGTTTAGAGTAGTTGCCAAGTTCACTGCGCACACGGCGGTCCACACTATCGTACAAACGGTCGTAATCCGCATTACTGTTTGGGAACAATCGTAACATACTTAGCGCACTAGACAAGCAATCAACATATCCGCTGTAACGCAAAAATGCATTCTCGCTAGTAATAAGCAGATAGGACGCAACTGTGTTAGCATCACTTTCGCGCATGATACCCTTGGAATGCGCAAGCTCGTGAGCAATTACCGATGGGGTAAACACATCTAAGCGTGTCACATTGATGTTTGGCTCGCCAAATGGTGCAAAAAATACGCCCGTTATGTGCAATTCGCTCATAATGCGCTTGTTCAAAATACCCTTTACATTGGGTGTAAATGGCGAAAAGTAGTTGCTATCTAAGCGCTTGTACTCTTGTCGCACAAGTTCGTTCAACTCTTTGAGTGATGGCATGATAACGTTGCCATTTTCGTCGTGAGGTGTCGCTTGATAACTAGCATTGACTTGTGCAATAACATGCTCGACAATAGCAATTGCCTCCTCGTAGGTAACGTTTTCGCCATTGTGGCTTTTGATAATCTCCGTTGGCAATGGCTCACGTTCGTAGCTAAATGATGCAGTAGCTGTGTACAAATTTACTCCAGACATGGCGATTATTGCAACAGACAGCAACAAAGATACCGCTTTTTTACTATTTTTTGTGCAAAATCGTTTGATTATGATAACTACACAAACAATTGCGGCTGAGATGGCAACTATCAAAAATAGCTCAAACAAGCTAAATGGTAGCCAACCAAAGATGTGACCTGTCAGCCAAATCCAAGCGCGCGCAAAAGTTGTTGCTACAAACTCGCAAATTGCTGTGCTTGTTTTTAGTAGCAACAATACTATTAGTACGGCGATCAAAGAGCCAACCGCTATTAACTTGGACTTGATAGGATTTTTTGTTTTCATATTAACCAAAATGCGACTTGCGGAGATCCGTTTGTCGCATATTTTTTACTGTTTTGGGGCAAAAAGCGCAAACTTTTTGTCGATGTAGTCTTGGCTACGTGCAATGTAAGTGATAACGTCCTTTGCGTTTGCCGAACGTTCGATTTTGTTTTGTCCAATGGTAATCTTTTTAGAAATTGCTCCACTACCGCATGCAAGGATATCTGTGATTTCTTCCATGATGCCAATGTTGTAGAGGCAAGGTTTACCCTTTTTGCAGAAGCCAACGTTTTCCAAATTTTCCATCACGTACTTTTGACGATACATGTAGTATGGAACGTACTCCGCATTGTACAGTGCTTGGTGGGCGTATTCCACCATTGCTGCAACATCTTGTTCCGTTGCGGAGTAGTTTTGGCCCTTAAGAATACTACCATGTTTAAGAGCCAAAGTATGTACTGTGATGTTATCCGCACCCATAGCAATTGCACAATCCACAGAGTGACAAAACATGTCGTAAGTTTCGGTAGGAAGACCTGCAATCAAGTCCATGTTGACATCGAAGCCAAAACTTTTTGCCATGTAGAACTTGTCGTAGATATCTTGCACCGAGTGTTTACGGCCAATTTCATCCAAAACACTTTGATTGAATGTTTGTGGATTGATGGAAACACGATGAACGCCATGCTTTACAAAGACGGCAAGCTTTTGAGCGTCAATTGTATCGGGGCGTCCCGCTTCTACTGTAAACTCAACTGGTTTGATTGTCACGCAAGATAGAACTCTGTCAAGTTGCTCGGCAGTCAAACTTGTTGGTGTACCACCGCCAAAGTAGACATTGTTGATTGTGATGTTATTTTGTTGAGCGAAATGGATAGTTTGAGTGATTTCGTCACACAACTTTTCCACATAGGGCTCAACGTACTTTTGCAGTTTGGCAATTTCGCCACTGGTAAATGAGCAGTAACTGCACCTAGATACACAAAATGGCACGCCAATGTACAAATCAGCAAAGTTTTGCTTGATGTTGCGCAGTTCTCCTTGGGTTGCAAGAATATCGGCAACAAGCTTGGTTTTACGTTCGGAAACGCCCAAAAGGTTGGTAAATGTGTTTTGCCAATCAAGACCTTCGCTCGCTAGTTGCATTGCAAGCTTTGTTGGGCGGATACCCGTAAGACTACCCCACGGAATATCCTTGTGTGTTACCTTTTGCAAAAGGTTAAAAATTGCAAGTTTTGCGTAGCGTTTGCGTAGGCGCATTGCTTGAAGCTCGTCCACACCACTTACATCCACTTGTTGCACTTCTACCTTGGCAAAGAACGTTGCAATGGTCGTGTAGGTATTACCATGACAGCCCTCTTGCACCACAATTTGTCCTTGAGCCTTTTCATCGCACAAAACTACGTCAGCAAAAAACAGCTTTGCTACATCGTGAATTTCTGTGGGATGGCAAAAGTTGGTGTACAACGTCAATTTAGATATGGATTGTGTCGAAGTTCCGCTTGTAATGTCGTGCATTGTGAGTGTCCTGGATATATTTTGTAGTTAATTTGTAAATTTGCAATCTTTTGTAAAGAATTTTTTAGTTGGTTGATGTCGCCACCGGGAAAATCTGTGCGACCAACAGACATGTGGAACAAAGTATCGCCGGAAAACATCGCATCACCCAATAAGTACACAACCGAGCCAGGTGTATGTCCTGGTGTGTGCAGTACTTGCAGATGGAAGTCGCCAATTTTCAGTTCGCATTCCTCGACAAAATGCGTTGGATAGCAATTTTCGCAAGTGATCCTAAACCAGTTGTGCTGTGCTTCGGTGCAAAGCTCAGCATCAAACTTGTGAACATACACAGGTATGTCAACAAGATTACAGCCACGCTTTAGCTCCTCAACGCCACCACAATGGTCAAAATGGCCGTGTGTTAGCAATATCGCCACCACTTTCAAGTTGTTTGAATTGATGAACTCAATCAGCTTTTGACAACGATAGGCAACATCGATAATAATGCAATTGCCATCTTTTTCAACAAGATAGCAATTACTGTTTATTCGGCCTGTGGGAAATGTTAGAATTTGCATTATCCATGAGTGCGGTAAGCATTGATTACCGCAGAAAGTGACTTGAGCTTTTGAATAAGTTGGTTACATTGTTCGTGGTTGGAAATTTCCACAGTGATTTGTGCTACGGCATTGCCCTTGCGATCCTTGCGAGCATTGATTGCAACAAGAGGCAAACCTTCGTTAGCAATAACTTTGGTGATTTCCGCAAAGATATCCCCTTTGTTTTCCGCAATAATTTCCAAACTTACTGGGAATGACGCCTTGTTATCGGTATTTACCCACTCTGCGGGCGCCAAACGCTCTGGTTCCAAAGATTTGAGCGCTGGGCAGTCGGTACGGTGGATGCATACGCCACGACCACGAGAGATGTAGCCGACAATTTCATCTCCAGGAACGGGAGAACAGCACTTGGAAAAACGCACCAAGAGGTCTTCCATACCCTTGACAATAACAGCGTTTTCTTTCTTTGTTGGAGCGGATTTTCTAACGTTACTACGAGTTTTGATGCGGTCGCTAAGAGCCTTGTTGGAAGTGATGAGTTTGACCATCACTTGATTCAACGAAATACTACCATAGCCAACTGCTGCATACATTTCGTCAACAGAGTTGAACATGTATCTTTCGCATGTTGCTTGTAACGCTTCGTTTGTCAATAGTTCGCTTGGGGCAATGTTGCGATGTTTTGCATCACGCTCAATCATGGATTTACCCGTGCGAATGTACTCATCTTTAAGTTCGCGCTTGAAAAATTGACGAATTTTTGTCTTGGTAGACGCCATTACGGCAATCTTAAGCCAGTCGCGAGATGGGCCCTTTGCATTGGGGTTTGTCATTACTTCTACAGTATCACCAGTTTGCAACACTGTGTCAAGTTGAACAATCTTGTTGTTGATCTTGATACCTACACAGTGGTTACCAACTTCGCTGTGTACACTGTACGCAAAGTCAAGTGCAGTTGCACCTGCTTGCAAAATTTTAACGTCACCATTTGGAGTGAAAAGGTACACTTCGTTAGTATTGGAAATATCCTTGCGGATAACTTCCAAAAAGGCCTTGCCATCGCGCAATTCGTTATCATAAGACAAAACCTGTTTTACCCAAGCAAGATTTTCGTCCATTCCTGTTGCACCGGTCAAACCTTCTTTATATTTCCAGTGTGCAGCAATACCGTATTCGGCAATTTTGTGCATTTGGTGTGTTCTAATTTGCACTTCAATTGGGTAACGATGACCTTGGTAATCAATAAACACTGTTGTATGCAAAGATTGGTACATGTTTGGCTTTGGTACAGCAATGTAGTCCTTAAAACGACCTGGCATTGGCTTCCACTTGGCATGGATAGCACCCAAAACGGCATAACAATCTTTGATGGAATCAACAATAACGCGTACGGCTGTAAGGTCGTAAACTTGGTCGAGAGTTTTGTTCTGCTTCTTCATCTTTTTGTAGATGGAATACAAGTGCTTAACTCTGCCGTAGATATCGAAGTCTGTGATGCCTACACTACTCAATTCGGCGCTAACATCATCAATAAACCCATCAACAATAGCATCACGTTCCGTCTTTTTGAGAGCAATACCTTCGGAAATAGACTTGTACGCTTCGAAATCGAGATGTTTCAAGCACAAGTCTTCTAGTTCACTCTTGATTGGAGAAATACCCAAACGACCTGCAATAGGCGCAAAAATATCCAACGTTTCTTTGGCAATTACTTGTTGCTTTTGAGGGGAAAGATACGTCAAACTGCGCATATTGTGCAATCTGTCGGCAAGTTTGATGAGCATAACACGAATGTCCTTTGCCATAGCAAAGAACATTTTGCGCATGTTTTCCGCCTGCTCTTCTACCTTGTTATGGAATTGAATTTTGTCCAATTTTGTTACGCCAGCAACAAGATAGGCAATTTCGTCGCCAAATTGTTTACGAAGATCGTTGTCGCTAACATAGGTATCCTCTACTGTGTCGTGCAACAACGCAGCACAAATTGTGGGCACGTCAAGTCCCATATCAATAAGTAGCTCCGCAACAATAACCGGGTGAGTAATATATGGACGGCCACTAGCACGAAATTGGCCCGTGTGGGCCTTTTCAGCAAGATCGTAGGCCTTTAGTATCAAATTGACGTCAGCAGGATGATAAAAGTGCTTTACCTTGTTCAAAAAGTTTTGAATAGTTACTGACGTTTCTTGTTTTTCTGTGTACATAATTTCCTTAAATGGCAAATTTTTTGTATATTTGTGAGTTATCCAATGGCGCTTTTATACTACCATCAAACTCGACAGTATATTTGTCGATAATCTTGATAAAACCAAGTTCTTCGAACACTCTAAGTGCTACAACAAATTGTTCGTAGCTAATTTTGCCCAACAAATGTTTGTCGTAGACACCTTTGATGCTGTCAAATTTTGTTTTACGTTTTAGTGCCGAAAATGCTTGTGTGCAAACATTTCTATCAAGTTGCAATTGATACAGGCCATCGTTGGCACAATCAACTTGGTAGTAAAGTACATTTGAAGCGAGATCTCTTGGTAGACCTTTTGTAGAAAAGCTAACAACAGTTGTAAATGCAGACAAATCACACAAATCAAGTGGAGAAATAACCACAGTTTTGTTGCTTTTGCTATCTGCAAAGAAAATATCCAATGTGAACTCACTAAAGTCGAACAAACTAGAGTAGTTTACAAATGTTTCGTGGTCATCGAAAACTGCCAATACTTTGTCTTGGCAAAGTGCAGTTTTAATTTGGGAAGCATCTGCATACACGACTGGTTGTGCTGTAAAATTCTTTAGCAAATTCAAACGATAAAAGTCGTCAAAACACAAAGAATTGCAAAGGGTCATGTCTTCTACAATACCGCAAATTTCTTTGGTGTAGCTATCAATTTCCAAAGTGCACAGTACATCTACCAAAGCACCATTTTTGATAAATGGAGCATATTCGGCAAACTTGAAGAAACTTTTTAGTCCTAATCCGCTTTTTAGCGTTGCGGACATATGCGCACTATCCTTGCCAAAGTTGTTAGCAAACGTAACAGTATCCCTAACGCGACAAACAATTTTGTCTTGTGGCAAAAGTGGTTGCAATCTTTCGGTAATTTGCATCACTTGGGATACGTTTACACCGCCGGTAAGTTCAATATCGTAGAGATATGTTTTTTCGAAATGACTTTGTGGAAGTTGCGAGAACACATTTGACAAAGCTTGCTTCAAGGCAAGTAAATTATCCTTGTGAACACTAAATCCAACGGATGCCTTGTGTCCACCAAACTTGACAAGCAAGTCCTTGCATTGACAGAAGGAATCAAACAAATGGATATTATCCACACTACGCGCTGAGCCAACATAGTTATCGCCATCCAATGTCATCACTACCGCAGGAACATTGTAACGCTCTTTGTAGCGTGCAGCGGCAATGCCCAAAAGACCGTGTTGCCACTTGTCACTATACAAAAACACCAACTTGTCCTTTGAGATTTGCTCGGCATCGCACATCTGGTCGGCATCTTGGATAATTTCGTCCAAAATTTGTTTACGTTTTTCATTTAGAGCAAGCAACGATTCGGCAACAGTTTTGTCCACTCTGTCACGTGCAAGCAATAGTTTTAGAGCAATCTCCGGAGATCCTACACGGCCTGCAGCGTTGATTTTGGGTGCGATACGCATTGCAATATCATTACAAGTAAGCGTACTGCCACACTTGGATAACTCAGCAAGATACTTCAAACTCTTGTGTTGAAAGTGTGTCAAACCCGCCTTTACGATGGAGCGGTTTTCATCAGTTAGTGGCATCAAGTCGGCAATTGTGCCAATAAATGCAATATCAACATACTTTAGCGCCACTTCGCGACCAACAAGTGCTTCCACAAGTTTCCAAGCTACTCCCGAGCCGGAAAGGTTAGGGAATGGGTAGCCCATCTTTGGATTGACGCACAGGCAATCAGGCAAAACGTCTGGTAACTCGTGGTGGTCGGTAACAATTACCTCAACACCAAGTTCATCAATAATTTTAGCAACGTCTTCGCAATTAGAAATACCACAGTCAACTGTGATAACCAAGTCGTAGAACTTGTTTTGGAATGCCTCAATCACCTTTTCGGCATGCAAACCGTAGCCCTCGTCGCGTGTTGGTATGATAACATCGTTATCAACACCATTATCGGTAAAAAACAAGGACAAAACTGCACTTGCAGTTAGACCATCGGCATCGTAGTCGCCACAAATCAACACACTACCGCCCTCTTCCAAGATGTAGGAAATGGTTTCGACAGCTTCCGACATATTGGGCATGTCAAAAGGCGAGTGAAATGTGAGTTCATCTTTGAAGAACTCGTCAAAATTTTCACTCGTGACACCGCGCGCATTGAGCATCTCTGCAAGGGGCAAGGAAATTCCCTTTTGCACAAAGAAGTCAACCGATTGCTGATCGATATATGGACGTTGTGTGTACTTTTGTTTCATAGTCTATAAAATAGCATAACAGCCCTCTAATAGGATTAGAAGGCTGTTAAATGGATATTATTTGTTATTTTCTCTTAGCGTATGAGCCTTCGATAAAAGGTTCAACAATGCTTGCAAACAATCTGTTAAGACCCATTGTACCAACAAAGGAAAGGATTGCCAAGTAAACAAGAGCGTTACCAAGAGGAGCTGTTACCGCTGTAGGAATTACCCACAAGATGATACCAACTACCAAAGCAATACCATGAACGATCAAGTTGCGTTTGTTGGAGTTTGCAAATCCCTTGTATTTAGCACTAGCAAATGTGCTGCCTTCGTAACCATTGATGTTGTCGAATGCGTAGATTGTGAAGTATGTTTGCAAAGCAAAACCTACAAGCAAACCAACGATTGCAAATACGTTGAGAATTTCCAAGTGAATGAGACCTGCAACGATTGTAGCAATAACAAGTGTGAACAATTGAGAAAGAACAGCAGCCCAACCCAATGTCTTGTAACGAAGAACGTAGAACACACAAAGAGCTACAACTACAAGAGCAAGACCAATTGCAAGGAACAAACCGCCAAGGGATTGTTGTGTTTCGCTATCAGCAAGTTTGAGTTCTGCACCCAAGTTACCAACATTAACGAAAGAAGCAAGTTCTTTTGCATCAATCATAGAGTAGGAGTAGAGATAAAGTGTGCTATCGTTAAAGCGTTGAACAGCGCCAGTCAAAGTAACTGTGCCATCAACTGCGTATGTGCCGTTAGTGTATGCAAGAGCCTTTGCAGCTTTAACACCTTCGGAGTTCAAGTTAACGATTGTAACAAAGTATTCGTATTCGCCACTAACAAGCTTGCGTGTTGTTGCATTTTCGAAGTGATGAGCACCCATGATAACACTATCCTTAGAGTAGGTGGATTCGCTCAAGATTTCCAAAACGCCATCAACAGCCACAGCTTCCATAATTTGGTCAGCTGTAAAACCACTACCCTTTGCAATTTCAGGAATTGTAACGGACAATGAGTTTTCGTTAACAGAAATTTTTGCGCCGTAAAGACCGTAGATAGAACCAAGTCTTTGGCTGAGTACCTTTTTAACTTGTGCACTTGTTACGTCTTGATCCAATTCAACTGTGTAAGTTGTTTTTACGGAATCAGAGAACCAAGTACCCTTTTGTATGAGCGTTGCAGGGGAGTAGAACTCGCCATAAGCGCCGTATTCAAACTCAGGAATGAATGTGAACACGCCTACAAACGCCAAAACCGCAATAAAAATGATAAGCATTACGGTTGCAGTTGTTTTTGTCATAAGTAGCCTCCTTGACTTAATGAACATAACTATTAAATTATAATATCTTATAACAAAATAGTCAAATAAATTGAATATTAAATTACAGTGTGACGAGCAATAAAAGTAAAATTACTCTTCGTCTTCGTCTGGAAGTTGAACGTTGTGGTAAACGTTTTGAACGTCATCGTTATCTTCCAACATGTCCAACATCTTTTGGAAACGAACAAGGTTTTCGCCTTCCAATGTTACCATGTTTTGTGGGAACCAAGTCATTTCTGCAGAAACAAGGTTAAGACCTTTTTCCACTACTGTGTCACGAACAATGGACAAACTTGTTGTTTCGCAAGTGAATTCCAACATTCCGTCTTCCAAAACTACGTCGTCAGCACCGGCTTCGATTGCAACTTCAAATGCTTGATCGTCATCGAGATTAGCTGTATTTTCGGCAACAACAACGCCTTTGTGATCGAACATAAATGCTACGCTGTTTGTTTGACCGAGGTTACCACCATATTTAACAAAAGCACTTCTAACGTCGCCAGCTGTGCGGTTTTTGTTATCTGTGAGGCACTCAACAATTACAGAACTTCCGCCGATACCGTATCCTTCGTAAACAATTGTTACGTAGTCTACTGTGGAAAGTTCGCCACTTGCCTTTTTGATACTGCGAGTGATATTGTCGTTAGGCATGTTATTTGCCTTTGCCTTTTGGATAACATCGTACAACTTGCTGTTAGTGCTGGGGTCAGCTCCGCCAGCTTTTACCGCTACGGCAATTTCACGACCAATTTTTGTAAAAATGCGTGAACGAGCTGCGTCGCCCTTAGCTTTTTTGTTTTTGATATTATTCCATTTGCTATGACCGGACATAAATTACCTCTATTTTGTATTTGCGTAAATTTGATACATAATAACACTACCTGCAACAGCCACGTTTAGCGACTCGAAACTGTTTGCCATAGGCAAGCTGATTGTCTCGTGAGCATTTTGACGCGAGTAGCTGGACAAGCCATTGCCTTCGTTGCCCAAAACAAGCGCAACATTGCCGGAGAAACTGCAATCAAAAATGTTTTTTCCACCCATATCACAGGCAAGAATGGCATTTTTCGATGCAACTTCAAAAACCTTTGCAATATCGTCTGTTTGATGCAAATTCAAGCAAAAATGTGCTGACATTGCACTACGCACCACCTTGGGGGAGTAGACATCGGCGCAGTTTACTGCATAGATATCGGTAAAGCCACAAGCAACTGCTGTACGAATAAGTGTACCAATGTTGCCTGGATCTTGCAAATTGTCCAAAATTAGACAATTACCCTTTGGTGCCGAAAGCTCAGTTTGAGGAATCTTGGCAACCGCCAAAACACCTTGGCTATTTACAGTTGTGGACATCTTTGCAAAAACTCTGTCGCTAACAATTGTTGCATCGGCAAAATCCAACTTAACTTTTGCACTTTCTGCAACAAAGATGCTTTGAACTTGTGCACCGTGAAGGATGGCGTCACGCACAAGGCGTTCACCTTCGATCACATAGGATTGACTTAGCTTGCGATACTTTTTGTCGGCAAGCTTTGCCACTTCCTGCACTTTTGCATTGTCCATCGATGTTATGACCATGATTTACTAAATAACAACAAAGGGCTTTTGTAGGAAAAGCCCCTAAAGTTGCAATTATTTCAAGTTTGCTTTTGCAGTTTCAGCAAGAGCTGCAAATGTAGCTGCATCGCTTACTGCGATTTCAGCAAGAGATTTACGGTTGAGTTCGATACCAGCAACCTTCAAACCGTGCATAAGTTTGGAGTAGGAAAGACCATTTGCGCGTGCTGCAGCGTTGATACGAGCAATCCAAAGGCTGCGCATATCACGTTTGCGAAGACGACGACCAACATATGCATAGTTACCACTCTTCATAACCGCTTGACGAGCAATACGGTAGTTAGTGGATTTAAGACCAAAGTAACCTTTGGCAGCTTTCAAAATCTTTCTACGTTTTTTAACGGCTGTAACGCCTCTCTTAATTCTCATTATCTAGCCCTCCTCTTAGTATGGCAACATGCTCTTAACAGTTGCTGCTTTTGTATCGTGAACGTAAGCTGTACTGCGAAGATTGCGTGTTCTCTTTGTTGTCTTTTTGCCAAGTTTGTGGTTCTTGTTGCATTGTGCGCGCTTAACTTTGCCGGATTTCAAAACGACAAATCTTTTCTTAGATGCGCTATGTGATTTTTGTTTAGGCATGTGTTTACCCTCCTATAGTGTACAATGATTAATTTAGCGGAACAAGAAACATGGAGATGTTTCTACCTTCCGTAGTTGGCTGTTTGTCGATTTTTGCAACGTCTTTCAAGAGTTCGGCAAAGCGTTTCATTACTTCTACACCTTGGCTTGCGTATGCTTGTTGACGACCGCGCATACGGATTGTTGCCTTAACCTTGTTGCCGTCTTGCAAAAATTTGCGTGCGATGTTGGCCTTTGTTTGCAAATCACCAACGTCGATGGTCATAGAAAGCCAAACTTCCTTGACTTCGATAACCTTTTGGTTGCGTTTCATTTCCTTTTCACGCTTGTTTTGTTCGTACTTGTACTTGGAATAGTTCATGATCTTGCATACTGGCGGAACAGAGTTTGGAGAAATTTTTACAAGATCAAGTTCTTGCTCGTCTGCCAAACGTTGTGCTTCGTATGCTGATACAATACCAAGTTGTTGTCCGTCGCTACCAATAAGGCGTACTTCCTTGTCACGAATTTGCGTGTTGATCTGAAGCTCTTTAATAGTGGTGTCCTCCTGTTAGACAAATAAAAAAGTGTGGCATCAAGAACATACCACACCAATAGAATTTGCGCCAAATTGCGCAAAGTAATTACATATTAGTTAACTGACGAACGTCATTCGGCAGTGAGAAATGGTATTTCTTCTTGAATTGCAAAGGTATTATAACAAAAAGTGGAAACAAAGTCAAACGATTTTGCACCACTTTTTGCTTAAATTTAGTTAATTTTTTCCAATTTGTCACCACAAATGTATGCATCAACTTTGCGACTTTCGTCCACGAGATAAACTTGTGCATTGTACTTTTTGAGTACTGGCAAAATACCGCGGAAGCGATCCAACGCCTTGTTTTTGTTAGGCAAAAGCAGGTCGTAGATAACACCACCATCACCGCACACACCTTGGCCGACAAGCAACGTCAAGTTACTTTTATCCTGTTGAACAAATGTATTATTTCTGTAGTCAAGATGCCAGAACAAATCATTTTGGATTGTTTCAATATCATCAACTTTGGGAATGTAGATGTAACCCAATGTGTAGTGAGTAAGCCACAACGCTGGAGGCCCATCCTTTTTGAGGTCTTCTTGAGTCATTGTTGCAAGGTTTGGCGCCATCGATGCCAAATGGGCAATCTTTTCGCGCCCCAAAAGAGGAGTTCCTGTCATATTTTTGCCATCAGTCAGGTCAATTTGGAACATTTCGGGGAATGGAACTGGTGGTAACTTTTGATAGTAGTTGGAAATGGCCTCCACAACATCGCCAAGAGTTGCAAGTGCAATGTCGCTATCGATATATCTAATTGTAAACCACGCATGATACATTTCTTCACCAAGCGCACAAGTAAGGTAGTTTTCGATATCTTGCACATAACTAAAAGTTTTGCGCTCACTAGAACGAAGTTTTTCCGGAATAAACACGCGAAGTTCACTTTGACCATTTTCGCCACACTCGGTAAAGTAGGCAACCTTACTACTTTCGTTAAGCTTTGTCTTACCTTTATACTTGACTACACCGCCCTTAAGGCAAGGAATCATCTTCCAACCATTTTTCACAAAGACACTTGGCATATCGTTGAACACTTGTGCCAAAAATTGCAAGTCAAGGGCAAATTCCGGAGCGCTCGCGCATGCGCGCGCGTACAATACATAATTACCATCCACAACACGACCAAAAAGTTCCACTGGGAACATTATGCGAGAGAGTTCCTTGTTGAAAATTTTTGATAACTTTTTGTCATTACCCTTGTCGATACACTTTTTGATTTTGTCGTATTGCTTTTCCAAAAATGCACCAATTATGTAGTACAGAATGTCGTAGTAGATAACCCTGTCTCCTGGTTGACGGCGCAAACAGCACATGCCATCTAAATCCATTTCGACATAGTGGCCAGACAAATCAGCCGAGTCCCCACCAAAAGAGGAGCAACCTTTGCACTTTGCATCAACAAGTTTGCGAAGTTTTTCGTCATACTCGTCCTTTGTGAGCACAAACACATCGCAAGGCACAATGTGGTTTGGAGCATCGATATCCAAAGTTACAGCTTCCACCAAACTATCGATAAAATATGGTGGAATACTACCCAAGTTTTCGTCGCCAATGCCAAGTTTTTGTAAGGTTACTTGACCATTGAGTTGCTCAATGGTCTTGTCTTCCGGCAAAATATAGTAGTTAAAATGATAGAAAATACCTTTTAGTTGTTGCATAGATGTCCTTTTGTGCAATCAATTTATACATATTATCTGACCGAGATTTGTAAATTGGTGCTTATTTCGGAATGGATTTCAAATTTTTCAAAAGAATTTGCGAAGATTTCGAAATTTTAGCTAATTCTCCAAATAAAAATTTATATGTGTATATTACTTGTCCAACGTGAACATTTACAAGGTCATAGGCTTGTGTCCATTTATCCAACATGTCGTACGGACAAATGCAAGTGTGCTGTTTGTTGTGACGGCGGAATGCCTTTTCCGATTTGTCATACTCGGCATAGACCCAGCCGTTGGCGATATGGAAACGGTTCCAACGAAGGTGCTCTACCCTTTCGCAATACTCGCGATCGGAAGATTCGTCAACAAAAGCGTAGTTAATTGCAAAACTAAACGCGCTTCGATTAGACTCACGCGCAAAAGCGTTTACATCCAGCCAAATGTCCTTTCTTGCCACATCTAGCAGAGCCGTATCGTACCAAGCGCCATCATCACGAGCAATACTATCAATGATTTGTTGCTCGATTGCAGACAGTTGTTCTTGTCCACCACGTTCCGCTTCCATAGCGTGCGACTTGACATTGTACATGTAGTTGTACATACTTGCACTTTCATCATCGATAATGTTGCCATAGGACCAAATGTTTTCGCGACAGCCAAATGAAACAACTCTAAAGTGGTTTGCAAAGAATTTTTCGTCTTCTGGAGACCAATTGAGACGATGTGCGTTCTTTTCATCACGGATATGTACAAAAATTGTAATAATCTCGTTGTCCAAAGCGCCATGAGGCTTGCCTGTAAGCAAAATTTCGTGTTTGAAGTCGTCAATCAAGATGTTTGCCATAACAAGGTTATCTTCGTCGTTACCCATGGACACAACAAAGGAGTTATAGTGAACACTGTCCTTGTCGAAAATTCCCAAGGATTTATCAATCTTGTTCATAAAGTCTTGACGCAAGCAGGAAACACGGTGGTAGTCGACAATTGGGAAGGCCATATCTTCCCACACTTGATCGCGAGTCATTTGCAAAGGACTTGCTTTAGCTCTATCGTAGATGTACTTCAATGCATCATTAGATGCTTCCTTGCCCCAAGCAATAAGATTAGCATTAGATATAGGCATGTGATCTGCCGCATCCGTCTTGCAAAGGAACAATGGATGAGCGTACGCAAACTCGCCCGAGCGCTTGTCCGCATCAAGGTCGTACACGTCAGCAATAAATTGAGAAGAAACATACTTGCCATCCACCTTTGCGACATTGGATGTAGCGGCAAAAATACTCTTTAGTGCATATTGACCAGTTTTACCAAAGCCAAAGATAGCTGTGCGATAAACATTTTCCGCACCGGGCAATGTGCTTTTACGATAATTGTTGTGACTGGCTTCGTCCCACTTTTTCATAAAGGTGTTTTGCCAGCTTGTTACAAGGTCATCAGCTGTAAGTTTTGCTTCGCTCAAAATGTGCAGTTGCAAACTACGCAAAATGAGTTGCTTTTTGCTAATGGATTTGCCGTATTGGTCAACAATTTGGGTGTTTTCAATGTAGTTAAGCTTGAAAAAATTATCAACAATTGCAGAAATACGTGTATTGTAGAACTCGTAGTTGATGTCACCATGAGTTAACAAGTAGTAGTTAACAACTGTAGGGATTGGGTCAACCTCGTCCTTAGCTTTGCTAAATTTGCTCATACCCTTGCAGTAGTCATTGAGCAAAGATTGAATATCGTCAAACACGAAGTTACTATTGTGGTTTTCCGCAGCATACATGTTTGCATCATTTAGCAAGGAGAAAATGTGCACCATCTTGTTGTGATTGAAGCCCTTGTCGCGTTTTTGGCAACTCTTTTTGGTGTAATGTAGCTTTTTGAGAAGGGATAGCTCGCGATCTTTGTCGGAAACTTTTGCATATGACCAGTAGATGTAGCCACGATCCATAATTTCGCGATGCAACTCGTTTTTGTTGTCAAATGCTTCCAGTTCGTTACCCATAAACAAAATTGCGTAGGAACTGCGCACCCCACGAGATTTTTCCACTTGATCAATATCTGCAGCCATGATAAGTGCTTCTTCAGTAACATCGGGGAAAATGTAAACAGTATCAAACTTGCGCAAAAATCCGCCAATCTTAAAGAAAGAGTACACCTCGTAGCTAACGCAAGTAGACAAAATGAGCAATGTGGATACACCTGCGTACGCAACCGCACCGTAGTACAAAATTTGCGCACCAACATCAATCATCCCCAAAAAGTCGTTTGGAGCGTAGGTGCCTTCGAAAGTTAGACCACCAATGAGCGCATACAAAGCAAACAAACCGCTAGAGATACCATCCCAAATAGAATCAAAACCGCCTTGCTCTTGTTGCACATATAAAATTGCAACAATAAAGCGCGCAATGAAACTAACAGCAATGGTACCGCCCATGATGATAATTTCGTTCATAAACTTGCGTTCTGGGTGTTTTTGGCGCAGTTTGAAGTAGGCAAGTAGCGTAAGCCCTTCCAAAACGGCCAAAATCAACACAGCCAAAATGCCAAATAATATGGAAATCAAAATATCTGTCCACATAACAAAAACTCCTTTTGTATGTCTTTTACATCGATTGTTGCAAGTACAAAAGGTACATTACAACGTGTTTTAGTGCTCAAATAGCAACACTTTACGTTTGCAGAAGTTACTCCACAAGCCAATTATTTTAACATTATACCACAAGTGGTATAAAATTTAAACTGTTTATTGGTATTTTTTCATTGCTTGGCGCACTTCGCCCAATATTTGCATGCAAGATTTGTCCATTGGATTGTCATTTAGCAAAGTTTGCAAAACTTCTTCCGCCTTTTCCAATGGCTCGATACCAGCAAATTGACCAAGAGTCAAACAATATTTAGCCAAACTTAGCCAATCATCCCATTCGTTTGTGATGGTTGCAAAATCCAAAGCAATTTCGATAGCTGGAGCAAGGTGTTCAACAGCACTTTCAACATCGCCAATTTGATAGTAATATGCACCCAAACTGTGTTCCACTTCAGCAAGCAATCTTGTTGACGTAGCATACAATTGCGCATGATCTTCCATTTGATCATCATCTTGGATTTGCAAACAAAATTCGCGCCCTTGAGTTAGCAAGCCCTTTGCAATATTGTAGTAGTCCACAGCATTTTCGTAATCGTAAAGGTGGTCATAGCAATCGGCAACATCCTTACAATCACTTCCGCATGCTACCAAGTTGGCGCAGTTATCGTCCTTTTGAGCCATTGCAAGCGTGTCGGCAACAACCATCAAAAGATAGTCCAATTGCTTGGAATACTCTTGGTTATCTTTGTGGAAAATTGCAAATCTGCGCCAAACATCCGTCAAAACTTCTTGTTCTGCATCATCCTGCTCTACAGCAGATTTTGCACACGCCAAAGCCTTGTTGTAGTACTGCAAAGCAAGATTGTCGTCATCGGCAAAGTGACAGATGTCTGCAACAGTTAGGTAAGAGCTGGACAAAACTTCGTCGGGGTACAATTTGAGTTTTCGTAGTTCCGTCAAGTTTTCTTCAAGCACACCTATACCATCAAGCATACATTGTTTTGCTTTGTCCACTTGTTCAATTTTAGTATAGATTTGGCAAAGCTGATAGTTTGTTGAGTAAATACTACGCGCATGAGTTGGTGACTTGGAAATTTGCATCACTTGCTTGATTGCTTCTAGTCTACTTTGGCAATAGAAAATGGCTTTGTCGTACTCTTGCATATCTACATAGAGGTCGGAAAGATCTTCCAACAATGAGATATGTACGTCAAAAATGTACGGTGAGTTAACACGACTAACCAAGTCTTTGCTTATAGTCAAAGCATTTTCGTAACACTCAATTGCCAGCTCGTCATTTTCTTCAATTAGATGGTAAAAGTTACCCAAATATGACAAATCCACTATACATTGGCGCCAGTTTTCGGCAGATTCGTGCGCTTTGGCATAGTTTAGGTCAAGCTCAAAGGCTTTGAGGGCATACTCCAATGATTGATCAGGATCCTTTTCCACTAGCAAACTAGACAAACCGTAGTAAAATGGAGCCATATCGCGTAGATAGTTATCATTTGGAATATCTTCGTGCAACTTCAAAAGAACGTCCAATCCTTTACCATACAACTCTTCACTCTTTTCGAGGTCCTTCAGCCCGAGCATCATTCTTGCCAAGTTGTAGTAGCAATCGGACAAAAGTTCATAAAACTGCGTAGTTGGATTGTTTTCAATCAGTCCTAAAAGCAATTTTTCCGCATTGTGCAACATTTCAACAGCTTTTTCTTGATCGGAAAGGTTGTCGTACAACTTTGCAACACTTATATAGGTGGATGCAAGGGTATGTTGAGTTTCCGGAATAGGTGCAAATTTTACCAATTCTTCACGGAGATACAACGCTTTTAGAATGTAGTCCTCCGCCTCGTCGTAGTCGCCCAAAGCGCGAGCATTGGCAGAAAGATTGAAGAGTGTTCGAGCAAGTCTTTGTCTGTCAGCAACGTCCGCTTGCTTGTCGGCAAGTTGAATAGCAATGTCCAATGCTTTGAGATACCAGTTGCGCTCTTCCAACAAGTCTTCCTCGAAGTTGGCAAGGCTTGCCATTCGCGCGTAGACAACGTGCAAAGAGTCCTTGGTATAGTCGGTGTTTTGTTCTTGATCTAACCTTTCGGCAAGAGCCAAAGCTTGCAATATGACTTCGCGAGCATTTGGGATATCACACATTCGTTCGTAGATATCGTACAAGTCGGTGTAGCAACACAATAGTGAATCGTCGCAATATGCGCGGTTATCTGGATCCAACTCGGCAATCATGTTTAGCACACGCAAACGATCATTGTGGTAGGCAAGGGATTGTTCGTATTTACCTTGGCTTTCGTAGCATCTACCCAAGTTTCGGTAGCAAGTAGACAGGTTGTAGCATGTGTCAATAGAAGGATCAATTTCCGCGAGCTCTTCGGAATATTTCAAAGCCAAAAGATAGTACTCTTGCGCCTTGTCAAATTCGTATTTAGAGCTGTGCACTTCTCCAAGGAAGTTGCATGCGTAGGAAAGCATACTCTTGACAAATGCAAAATCGCGTTGTTCGGCACATCCTAACCACCACTCGCAAAATCCCTTGAGGGTGTTGTAAACCTGGATGGATTTGTCGTAGTCGAGTAGCGATTTGTACATATCGCCCAAGTTGATAAGCTGTGAGTAGTAGTCAATCTTTGTATCACGCAGCCCTTGTGGCAAAATTTGTTTGATTACGTAGACATAGCGTTCTTGCCATTTGATGGCCTCAGTTATATCACGTTCGACGCCCTTGCCATACTTGTACATGTCAACAATGGTTTCAAAAGAACTAAAATAGCCCCTGCCTGCGCAATATTTGAGCATTTCTAGCGCTCGTGCGTGGTCAACTTCCACATCGATACCATCTAGATATGCCAAAGCAAGCAAGTGATAACGTGGAACGTCATCTTTGGGATCCACATCGCGTGGGAAGAACTTTGCAAGTTCTTGCATAAGCACTTGCTCGTCACTTTCGCTAATTACTGTGGGCAAATTTGCGTACTGATTTTTGAGCATAGATTTGTCCGTTGGACACATTTCTACTGGCATAACCGCTTTGCCACTTTCCAACGCCATGGGGTACTCTACCGCTTGAACATAGTTGGGCTCGCAAACAAGATTAGGAGTTACCGAAAGCAAAAACAATTGGCTTTTGTTCAAGGCATCACCAATAGCATTGTTAAAATCCTCGCCGGGCACAAGGTACTCATCATACCAAATGGCAACATCTTGGCAAAATTCGCACTTGTGGATTAGTCGCATCAAGCGTTGCGCGTGAACGCGGTCTTTTTTGCGATAGCTAAGGAAAATGTAGGAACGAAATGCGCCACGAATTTTACTTGCAGTTTCGTCCCCAACCAACACGCCATCGAGAAAGTTTTTGAGCTTTTCTTGGTAGGAAATGGCAGTTTCGTCCTTTTGATGTTTGTTAAGATACTGCAAATTGCCACAAACACTATTAAACAGTTGATCAAGGCCATCCTCTTGCATAAGTGGCAAAACTGGAATATGGTTTTTGATAGCGATTTGGTAATCATCCAAACCTTTGTTACTGCCAGAAAGCAATCTGCTTGTTACGGGCATAACAAAAAGTTGCATATCCGAAAGACGACTTTGCCACTCGGCCATGTCCCCAATGCCATTTGGTTGCTCGTCGTAGAAAATGGCGCAATTTTCCAAATTTAATATTTCTTGCGAAACACTTTCAAAATGGATAGCAAAGTCATCTGGATGACAGCAAAAATATACTCTTGGCTTGCCTTGAGGGGAAATATCCTTACCGCGAGTTCTAAAATTGAGTTGCATAGTTGCTCCTTTCGAAATAGCTCAAAATTTGTTAGATAAATTATATCACAACGCATGGTCAATTGCACTACTTTTAGAAAATTTGTGTGGCAATTTATCAAAATATTTAATAAAATATTATTAAAAGAGCGTCAAAACCAAAATCAACACATATAGCTTGTTGTGTTTTGCCACAAAAATCTCCCAACTCAACAACTAAATAAACGTGGTTTTTGTTAGAGAGCAAGATGCCAAGCAATAAATAATTTTAAATTCCGCAAAAAAGATAGCAAAAAACTGTTGCATTTTTTTTGATTGTTTGGTAAACTATACAAGACTCGTGTGGCACCATAGCCAAGTGGTAAGGCAGAGCTCTGCAAAAGCTTCACCCCCAGTCCGAATCTGGGTGGTGCCTCCAAAGCAAGCGTAAAGCTGCAGGAAATGCAGTTTTACGCTTTATTTTTTTGCTGGTATGGCGGAATAGGCAGACGCAAGGGACTTAAAATCCCTCGGTAGAAATATCGTATCGGTTCGACCCCGATTACCAGCACCAAAAAGACTTTGCAAATTGCAAGGTCTTTTTTATTTTGCCAAGCTTTTGTTATACAACGATATTGACATTACACTAGCCATTTGTTATAATTTTTACAACAAAGCTATACAACAAATGCGCTTTAGGGGCTTAATTGCTTTAGATAGGCTTTGCATTTGGGTTGCACGGTTTGTTAATCAGCTAACTCGACAGGTGATATATGAAAAAACTTTTGGTAATTGCACTACTAATTTGCATACTGTTTTCCCTAAGTGGTTGCTACATTCCACCACACAAAAATTTGGATGTGGACGACTACAACGGCAACGACTTTTTGTCCAAGATTGCCAACAACACACAACTATCGCAAATTTTGCTACCAGGCACACATGATAGCGGAGCAACACGTGACTTTTTTATCCCTTCCACTGCACGTTGCCAATGGATGAGCATCACAAAACAACTAAATGCAGGTGTGCGTTACATGGACATCCGCCTCACACGTGTGAAGGGGAGACTTGATGTTTACCACGGCCCTGCTTACCAAGGTATTTCCTTCGAAGATGTTGTTGATGACGTGTTGGAGTTCCTGGAGGAAAATCCTAGCGAAACGTTGATTATGTGCATCAAGGAAGAAAGTGATCCCAAGGGCGAAAACGGTCAATTTGAGGACATGGTTAAAAGTGTTGTAGACAAAAATGCCAACAAATGGTTTTTGGAAAATCGCATCCCAACACTTGGCGAAGTTAGGGGCAAAATTGTGCTCATGCGCAGATACAGAGCACCGGAAAATTCCGCCACTGCAATAGGTTTTGACGCTTCAAGTGGATGGCTGGATAACACCACTTTTACACTAAAAAATGGCGACTACAACCTCGCTTGCCAAGACCACTACCAACTGGAAAATTATCAAGACAAGTGGGATTCCATAACAAAGTTTTTCGAACAAATGCAAAATGCGCAACCGGACACCTACTACCTCAACAACACCAGCGGATACATTCCCGGTTTGTTTGACATACCAAATCTCAACCAAATTTGCAAACCAATAAACCCACTGTTGCTTGCCCATCTACAAAACACGAAGGACATCAAAGGTATCATTGCTTGCGACCATATCACACAAGAAATTGCCCAAGCAATCATCAGTTTGAACTTTAAATAAAATTGCAATTTTATAAAAATTTAGCCACTTGAATGATAAAATCAAGTGGCTATTTTTGTTTTAATATCGATTGCTTTAATTACTCAATTTCCAAATATATTTACTAATTTTTATTGCATGCAATTTATAATAATTGTGTTGTAGTTCGAATTTATTGCAATACATTAGAGTAAATTATAAAATTTTGTTACGATAAATTACCATATTATAACTTGCATTTCATTCGCAAATTTAAATTTTTGCAAACAAAAAGCGAACGATTTATAGGAAAATCGTTCGCTATTTTATAATTTTATAATTTAGGAATTTTTACAGAAATTTGCTTATTCTACACTAAGAACATAGTAGTACAAAGGTTGTCCGCCGTAGTGAAGGATAACTTCTGCATCGGGGTGACTTTCTTGCAATTTTTCAGCAAATGCTTCAGCTTCGTCAGCAGTAACATCAGCACCGTAGTACAATGTGATAACTTCCTTGTCTTCTGTCATCATGCTGTCGATAAGCTCGGTTGTAACAGTTTCCATATCCTTGCCAACCTTGACAATTTGACCCTTGTCCAAACCGATAACATCGCCCTTCTTGATTGTAAGGTTACCAACAACTGTATCGCGTACAGCATAGGTTACTTGACCTGCATCCAAATCGGTAAATGCATCTGTCATGTTTTGAAGGTTTTCGTTAAGTGGAGCATCAGCATTGTAAGCAATAACTGCTGCAAGACCTTGAGGAATATCCTTTGTTTGAAGAACGAAAATGTTGCGGTTTTTGATCAAAGTACGAGATTGTTCTGCAGACAAAATGATATTTTTGTTGTTTGGCAAAATGATAACGTTTTCCGCATTGATCTTGCGCACTGCTGCTGCAATATCGTCTGCAGATGGGTTCATTGTTTGGCCACCTTCCACAACTTGGTCAACAAGCAAATCTTTGAAGATTGCGCTGAAACCATCGCCTGCGCAAACTGCAAGCAAACCAACCTTTTTACGTTCAGCTTCGTACTTAGCGCGAAGTTGACGGTTTTGTTCCATCATGTTTTCGATCTTAACCTTGTCCAATTCACCAAGTGACAATGCCTTTGTCAAAGCCTTGCCTGGAGTGTTTGTGTGAACGTGAACTTTGATAAGACTAAGGTCGCCAATGCAGATTACAGAGTTACCAATTTCGTTGAGATAATCGCGAAGTTTGTCGATATCTGTAACTGTTGTACGTTTTTTGAGGTTTGTAACAAAGAATTCTGTGCAGTAGCCAAAATCCAACTCTTCCAAAGAGTCGTAGTCAACCAACATTTCGCTATCATCTGGGAATTCGGAGCTGTTTTGGTTGCCGTTGCTTTGGAGTTCGTACTCTTCGCCACCGGAGATTTCTTGGTCAAGGTAGCCCATGATAAGACCCTTGAACAATGTAATAAGGCCGTAGCCACCACTGTCTACAACGCCAGCGCGCTTGAGTGGTTCGAGCATATCAGGAGTTTTTTGCAAAACTTCTTCGCCCTTTTCCAAAACGTAGTTCATCAACTTTTCGATGCTTGTTGTACGTTTTGCTTCGTCAATTGCAGCTTCCGCCATACCGCGGATAACTGTCAAAATTGTACCTTCCTTTGGTTTGCTTACTGCGCGGTAAGCAAGTTCGGCGCCTTCCTTGAGGCCGTTTGCAAATTGACGTGTGTTAACGTCGTCACACTTTGCAATAACGTTAGAAAAACCTTTTAAAATTTGTGACAAAATAACACCAGAGTTACCTCTTGCGCCACGCAAAGCACCCTTTGCAAGTTTGTCAGCAAATGTAGCCATGGATGTGTCTGTCAAAGTGGAAATTTCCTTTACGGCAGACATCATTGTTAAAGACATATTTGTACCTGTATCGCCATCGGGCACAGGGAATACGTTTAAAGCATCAACTTTCGCTTTGTTTATTTCCAAAAGTTTACCACCAGCGATAAACATACGTTTCATCACAGAAGCGGTCACGTGAGTTTTTACTGTATGAGCAGCAGCCATTTTATGTTCCTCTCAAATTTTCGTATAGTAAAGTAATTAAAGCTTTACGCCTACTACATGCACGTCAATTGAATCAACAATCATGCCAGTGAAGCGTTCCAAACCATATTTTACTGAGTTCTTCAAGCTAGAGGATACTGCGGAAATAGGCAAACCATACTTAAACTTTACAAACAAATCTACATAAATGCGGTCGCCTTTGGTTGCAATACGAACTCCTCTGCCTTTGCCGTTGCGTTTGAACAAATCAGTAAAGGAATCGGAAAAACTAAATGGAACCATCTCTACCACACCATAGCACTCCGTCGCAAAATAACTTGCCAAATTTGCAATAGCGTCGTCAGATACTGTAATTGTGCCATAAGCGTTACGTGTTCTCAATGCCATTTAATTTTACCTCCTGAATAATTATCCAATATATTTTACATTAAAACTAAATAATTTTCAAGCCTTTTTGCACAAAATGCGAAATAAAATTCAGTATTAGTATTTTTTTTGACACATTTTAAATTTTTTGCAACTATTTGCTTGCCAAATTTGCAAAAGGGTGTTATTATATCTAAGCATGAAAAAGCAACAAAGCTAATTTTTTTCCTATGCGGAGGTGTTAATATGTCCAAAGTATGCGCTATTTGTGGTAAAGGCAAGATGTCTGGTAACAAGGTAAGTCACTCCAACAGAAAGACTCCTAAAACCTACAATGCCAATTTGCAAAAGGTAAAAGTGGAAATTGATGGTAAAACATCCACAGAATACGTTTGCACACGTTGCATCAGAACAGCTAACAAAGCTGACTAATCATTGCAGACACCAGCCTCGAGTTATCTCGGGGCTATTTTGTTTTGCGACAAATTTTTAACGTTACTCTGTTTTATCATGTTCGACAAAGTCCTTGCAACTTGATAAGTACTCCTGCAACATTTCTCAGCAACAATATTTCTTTAGCTTCGCCCATCTATTTAGTTGTGGCGATTTTTTATTTTTCTAAACAATTTTATCTTTATAGGCTGGATAAACAGTTTACATATTGGCAAATGCCAAAAAAGTATTTACAAAATCAGTCAAATAGTAGTATAATGATACTACAACACAAAACAAACAACAAAATATCACAACAGAAAAATGTAACGGAGGAATTATGGAAGGTTACACATGGGCTTTTGAGTTCGAAAATCAGCTGATACTTTGGTTGCAAAGTCTTGGGCAAGAAGGTAGCTTTATTTACTACTTTATGCAATTTTTTACACTGTTTGGCGAAGAGTACATCTTGATCGGCGTAATTGGTCTAGTTTACTGGGGATTCAACAAACAACGTGGCGAACAACTTGCATTGTCCGTTTTGGCAGCAAACTTGACATTCCCACTCATCAAAAATATTGTCAAACGCACACGTCCATTCCACAGCCATCCCGATATCCTTAACTTGAAAGATGTCGAAGGCTACTCATTCCCATCTGGTCACTCATCTGGAGCTGCTGCTACATTTGTTGGCACAGCAATGGTGATGCGCGACGTAAAACAAAAGTGGCTACGCAAAACTTTGCTTGGTTTGGCAATTGCAATTCCTTTGCTTGTAGCACTAACCCGTATGTATCTTGGTGCGCACTACCTTACCGACGTTGTTTGCGGTCTTGCAATCGGCACAGGTATGGTATTCCTTGTAAACTGGTTGTGGAACATTGTTCCTAACAAAATGTACATTTTTGCAGGCATTTTGCTAATTGGTCTTTCTGGATTTTTCTACTGCACCACAAATGATTTTTACACCGCTTACGGAATTATGACCGGTCTTACTTGCGGTTTCTTGTTCGAGCATAAGGTTGTAAAGTTCGAAAACACCAAAACTTGGTGGAGAATTGCTTTGCGACTTTTGGGTGGCGGTATCATCTACATCGGCCTCAACACTGTTATCAAGGCGATCGTTGGAGCAATCTACCCAACATTTGAAGATGACTTTGAGTTCCAAAGATTCTTCCGCACCATTCGCTACGCTGTGATTGTGTTTACAGCAATTGGACTTTACCCAATGTTGTTTAAACCAGCAGAAAAACTCTGGAAAAAACTTGGCTGGGTAAAAGCCCCACAAGAATAATTTTGATATCTAATTTTACTAAAATAAAAACGAGCTCCGTAATGGAACTCGTTTTTTTTTTGCGTCTTTTTGTTAATCGAAATTTGTTACATTAGTTTTTGCCTGCTACAAACTTGCCAAACAAAACTCTCAAAACGCCACTTAGAAACTTGGGCGCCTTGATACACACTATTGTTGCTTTCATCATATACTCCCTACTTGTTATTGTAATATATGAACAAATGGGCAAAAATGTGACAGTTTTGTGCGCAAACTTGAGCAAAATTTAAAACAAAAAGCCCATCTATTGTTAGAGGGGCTTTTGATGTTTATATAGGTTTGTTGTGCAAAATTGTTTGGTTACTTTATCAAAGCGTGTTCAAACACAGTTTTGATGTCTTCCGCAAGCACAAACTCGATCTTGTCCTTTACTTCTTGAGGAATTTCTGCAAGGTCGTTAGCGTTGTCCTTTGGAATGATAACCTTTGTGATACCAAGGCGGTATGCGGCAAGGGCTTTTTCACGCAGGCCACCAATTGCAAGCACTTTGCCACGCAAGGTGATTTCGCCTGTCATTGCCACTTTGTTGGATACTGGGATACCAGTAAATGCGGACATGATTACCGTTGCCATTGTAACACCGGCACTTGGGCCATCCTTGGGAACAGCACCTTCGGGCACGTGAATGTGAATGTCCGTTTGAGCAAAACGAGTTTTGTCGATGCCGTACTCATCAGCAAGACTTTTTACAAGGGAAATTGCTGTGCGAGCAGATTCTTTCATTACGTCACCAAGGTTACCAGTTAGTTGAACTTCTCCTTTGCCTTGGAACAATGTCGCATCAACATTAAGTGTTACACCACCAACACGTGTCCAAGCAAGTCCACGAGCTGTGCCAACCATTGGTTCGCCCATAGCCATGTCGTCACGATGTTTTTCAAGTCCCAAAAATTCGTGGAGATTTTCATCAGTGATAACAATCTTCTCATCAGGATTTGCAACAAGTTTCAAAGCCACTTTACGGCAAATTGTTGCAATTTGACGTTCCAAACTACGCACGCCCGACTCACTTGTGTAGCGCTCGATAATCTTTGCGTAAGTTTGATTGGAAATTTCCACAGCTCCTTCGGGTATGCCATGCAAAACAAGGTTTTTGCGAAGAAGGAACTTGTTGGCAATTTCGATTTTTTCCAGCTCGGTGTAGCCACTGAGTTCAATGATTTCCATACGGTCCAAAAGTGGCTCGGGGATGTCGTCGGTAGCATTGGCTGTGCAAACAAACAACACTTTGGAAAGGTCGTATGGCACTTCCAAGAAGTGGTCGGTAAAGCTAAAGTTTTGCTCTGGGTCCAACACTTCCAACATAGCGCTTGCTGGGTCGCCACGATTGTCCTTGCCCATCTTGTCAATTTCGTCCAAAAGGAGAACTGGATTGATGCACTCTGCTTGTTTCATCATGTAGATGATTTTGCCGGGGATTGCGCCAACGTAGGTACGGCGGTGACCACGGATTTCCGCTTCGTCACGCACACCACCCAAAGATACACGCAAGTATTTGCGGTCAAGTGCACGAGCAATGGAGCGAACAATGGATGTTTTACCCACCCCTGGAGGGCCAACAAAGCACAAAATTGGGCCGTTGAGCTTGCCTGTGAGTTGCATTACTGCCAAAAACTCAACAATACGATCCTTGATCTTTTCCAAGCCGTAGTGATCTTCGTCCAAAATTTGACGAGCACGAACCAAGTCCTTGTTGTCTTCCGACTCAGTTGCCCAGGGCACTTCGCAAAGCCAATCGATGTAGTTGCGGATTACCGCTGCATCGGGGCTTGTTGGAGACATTTTGGAAAGGCGGTTGAGTTCGCGTGTGGCCTTTTTTGCCACTTCTTCCGGCATGCCAGACTTTTTGATTTTGTCGAGATACTCTTGCTTTTCGTTGGCATCTTCGCCAAGCTCAGCAGAGATTGCCCTCATTTGCTCACGAAGGTAGTATTCCTTTTGGCCTGCTTCCACTTGCTTCTTCACACGATTGGCAATGCGTTTTTCCGCTTGGATAAACTCGATTTGTCCAACTGTGTAGGCGCAGATTTTTTCCATGCGCACATCAATGTTGGACTCTTCCAAGATGTCTTGACGACTTGGAAGCATTGTTACCACTTCGTTAGCTACAACGTTGGTAAAGGACAAGTAGTCGATGTGTTCGGCTGTCATTGGTTTGATGTCAATCTTCAAACGTGGCTCGGCCTTGGCAAGACGCTTTACGTACTCGATTGTTTGTTTGTACAAGGCGTTGCTAGATGCATCGTTGTTGCAAATGTAGTCAACTGTTTCCACATCAGCCAAAAACAGACTTTCACTTGCGGAAAAACGTGTGATTTTTGCACGCTCAATTGTGCGAGTGCTAACTGTCATGGATTGATCGTTTACATTGTCTACGGAAACAATTTCGCCAATAACACCCATTGTGTACAAGTCTTGCGCACCCCTTGGATTGGAACTTGCAGGATCAAGTTGGCTCACCATAAAAAATCTTCCACCATTTTCGATAGCAAACTTGATGGCATTTACAGAAATTGTACGTGCCACTTCAATTTTTGCTCGAACATTTGGGAAAAAGAAATTTCCACGCATTGCAATTACGGGAAGGTTAGTAAAATTTGTCAAAGTAGTTACCTCTCTTGGAGTATTTATCTTTAGTTTGGTTAATTTGCTGATATTATATAATAAAAGGCATTTTTTAGCAACAAAATTGACGGCATACATAACAAAAACGAAAAACAGAGTGGCGATGCCCCATCACAAATGTCATAAAGAAAATGCACAAGGTACTTTTGCCAATACGAGGTGGAAGGGGGATGCCCAAAAAGTCAATCTTGCCGACAAAAAAGCAAACAGAGATTGTGAGATAACCAAACAAATAAAAAAGAGTGCCCTTTCTTTCGATAAGACACTCTTTGGCGTTCTAGTTATTTAGTTTTATTTTCAGCATGCTATTCAGGTTTATTCTACTTTCGTCTACGTTTTCTAATTTTAGGTCTTTTCAAAAGTTTTGCTAGAACTTTAAATGGAGCGACAGGCAACCCCAACATAAAAGACTTAAAAAATTTATCATTTTCCTTTTTTCTCCAAGCAGGTACATCTCCAAATCTGCCACCTTTCGCCCTTTTGTAACTAGTGCCTCTTTTGGCCCTTCGCCTACCAAATAATAGTCTATGCACACTTTTAATTAACCTGGTAGACAATAAAACTCTTCGTCTTCCCATGGGACAAACTCCTACTTATACCACTTATGCTTCAAAATTTAGCATTTTGTTTTTAGTTGGATGATTATGTTGCGGAACAAGTCTTTGTGTTCCAAAAACTTTTTCTTGCTGTCTATTGTAATGTAATACTCTTTGTATGGTCTGTAGTAATGCACATTGAAGTGTTTATGAATTTCACTATCCAACTGTGAATCAATTACGGTTTTTATTGCTAATTGCAAGAAACTATAACTTGTAGTTCTTACTCTAAAAAGATTTCTATTTGTTCCATTCAATTGGTAACTTATGTAATTTTTATTTATCGCTATCGAGTAGCCATCCAGTAAACCATCAAAAGCATCAAGGATGTCTTGAACCATTATATCGTCACCATCATTCTTGGTGGTTGAGTGGTTGACATCCCTGTACCCAGTAAACTTTTTGTGTGACGATGATTTAGAGCAAACAATAGTTTGTGTCTTCATCTTCCTTTCTCCTTTTATTTTTTACTTATACCACGTGCTCCGACTGATACCCAGTCTTGCGCATGCTTGTGAGACTGTTTCGCCTTCGAGCAAGGTTTTGTCGAACACTTTGGGTTTGCGACCTTCCTTGTAGCCAGGCTTTTGTTTGGCTATCGCCTTGCCACCTTGGGTGCGTTCCAATATCATGGCACGTTCGAACTCGGCAAATGCCAATAGGTTTGTCACCATCAAACGGCCCATCGGTGTGTCTTCAATCAAGCCCATGTTCAAAATGTGGATGCGTACGCCTTTTGCAAGCAACTCGTCGATGTAGCCGAGGCCCTCTTTTACACTTCTGCAAAAACGATCAAGTTTCGTAACCACAAGTGTGTCGCCTTCAACCAACTTGGCAAGCAAACTGTTGAAGATTGGGCGTTCTTTGGCACCACTGTACGCTTCTTCGATGATAACGGCATCGGGGTAGCGTTCTTTTATTTGACGAGCTTGCTCTTCGAGACTGTTGCCATCACGTTGTCCGAGTGTGCTTACTCTTCCGTAGCCGTATTGCATACTAGTTATCCTCGCTTTCGTCACCGACAGTGAGATTCC
>JAZRHU010000043.1:0-46273 GCA_045644945.1 Candidatus Fimimonas sp.
CCCCAATCTTTGTCGGAAAAGGACTATCAAGGTCGCAAAGACCTTCGCAATCAAACAATTTTTACCATCGATGGCGACGATGCAAAAGACCTTGACGATGCAGTATCCATCACTCAAAACGATGATGGCACCTACACTTTGGGTGTGCATATTGCCGACGTTTCCCACTACGTAAAGCCCGCTGACGACATCGACAAAGAGGCCTTCAAGCGCGCAACAAGTGTCTACTTCCCCCACATGGTTTTCCCCATGTTGCCAAGGGAACTTTCCAACGGCATTTGCTCACTTTACCAAGGTGTTGACCGCTTGACGTTGACCTGCCAAATGACCATCAACCACAAAGGCAACGTTGTGGACTACGAAGTGTACCCATCCGTTATCAACAGTTGCCGTAGGCTTACCTACACACAGGTTCAAGCTCTGTTTGACGGCGACAAAGACGCTACAAACGCCCTTGCTGACGTTGCCGACTCATTATTCAAAATGCAACACGTGGCGCAAATTTTGCAGGAAAAACGCCTCAAACGTGGCAATATCGAGTTTGCCACCAAGGAAGTGAAATTTGTATGTGACGACAATGGCGACGTGGTGGACGTTGTGCCTTACGAACGCAAGTTTTCCCACCAACTTATCGAAGAGTTTATGATACTTGCCAACGAAACTGTTGCCGAGTACATGGAAAATTGCGCCTACCCATTTGTCTACCGCGTGCACGAAAAACCCGACGAAGCCAAACTTGCCGTTTTGATGGACTTGATGAGCGGTGTTGGCATCAAGGTAAAACACAGCCAACAAATCCACAACTCTGTTTTGCAGGATGCGCTTTTGCAAGCCAAGGACACACCTTACTTTGCGCTTATCAACGACGTGATGCTCCGCACAATGCAAAAGGCCAAGTATTCTACGGAAAATATTGGTCACTTTGGCCTTGCAAGCAGATGCTACTGTCACTTTACTTCCCCAATCCGTAGATACCCCGACTTGATTGTCCACCGCGTTTTGAAAACTGCCGTTGCTGGCAAAATGACGGACAAGGCAATTGTTGCCTACGAAACAATGACGGAAGAAAGCGCCCTTCAATCAAGCAAAATGGAGCGCAACGCAGACGAAGCGGAACGCAAAGCTGACGATGTTCTAAAGTGCAAGTATGCAACCAAGCACATTGGCGAAACGTTTGATGCAATCATCTCCGGTGTTACCGAGCGTGGCTTGTATGCCGAGCTTCCCAACACGGTGGAAGGCTTTGTTTCCATCGACAAGCTCCCTGGCTACTTTTCCTACAACGCGCAAAAGTTCTGCCTATCTAACGGTAGCATAAAGTACAGTTTGGGCGACAGCATCAAAATTGTCATCCAAAGTGTAAACAACTCCGCCTACAAAATCGATTTTACCCTTGCGACCGAGTAACTCACCAAACAATAACACCGTAGGGGCGAGCTGTGCTCGTCCGCAAAACATACCTTAGTACAGCAAAACAAGATATCAACGTCCAATGCACTTTTTTGCACACTAAAGTATCACTTTGTATTGACTTATTGTCACAAAAATCATATAATATTTCTACCAATCTAAAAGAGTATCCCATCAATGAAAGTTATCACAACAAACAAAAAAGCATATCACGACTACATCGTCATCGAAACGTTAGAGTGTGGCATAAACCTCATCGGTTGCGAGGTTAAATCTCTTCGCAAAGGCGAGGTTAATCTTGGCGACGCCTATTGTCGTATCGAAAACGGCAATTTGGTGCTACTAAACTGCCACATCAAAAACTACGACAAGGGTAGCTACTCCAACGTGGAAAGTTTGCGCGACCGCAGACTTCTTGCCCACAAAAGGGAAATCATGCGTATGCTTGGCAAAGTGCGCGAAAAGGGCTACTCCATCGTGCCACTAAAGTTGTATTTCAAGGGCAGTCTTGTCAAGGTGGAAATTGGTCTTGTCAAAGGTAAACACAACTACGACAAAAAACAAACTCTCATCAGCAAGGATTTGGAACGCGAAAAGCAACGCGCTTTGAAGGAGCTTTCCAAATGACAAAACACATCTACGATTTTTCCCAGTTGGATTTTTCTCGTGTGTGCGTCATTGGCAGTGCAGGTAGTGGCAAAACCACCTTTTCCAAAAAGATTGGCAATTTGATTGGTATCACTCCCACCCACTTGGACAAAATTTTGCTTGGCGAAAACTGGACGGATCTCACTCACGAACAACATGTGCAAATTCTTGAGCCGATTGTCTGTGAACCCACATGGCTTATTGATGGCATGTGGTCAAAAACGTTGGATATGCGGTACAAAAATGCCACTTTGGTACTGTTTTTGGACTACAAACCGGCAGTTTGTGCTTGGCGCGCAATGACTCGTTCCCTCAAACACATGGGCAAGCAACGCGATGACCTTGCACCTGGATGTAAAGACAAACTCGATCTCAAGTTCTACAAGTACATTTTGAACTTCCGCAAGGGTTGTCGTCTAAAGGTTCTCCAAGCCATGCAAGACCACCCAAGTGTTCCCATCATTGCTTTTACAAAACCCAAGCAAGCGCAAGAGTTTTTTAAACAATTGGAAGAATACTTAAACAACAAACAAAACGGATAGTGCAAAGTTATCTTTGCACTTTTTTGTTGCAATTTTTTTTTGTGATGTTGTCAAACCGCCCAACCCAATCATAAACTACCACTATGATAACTGCAAAATTTGGTGGCACAGCCATAACTCCCAAAAACCTTGTGTATCTCAAAAGGATACTAACTCCCTACCACAAAATGGTGGTGGTGTCGGCCATTGGCAAAAGCCACCCCAACGACATCAAAACTACCGACCTGCTTGCCAACTACTACCGCACCCACGACCAGCAAATTTGGCAAACAATTGCCAACCGCTACCGGAAACTTGCCGATGTTAACTGTGTAAACATTGATATCGACCAACTGCTCCACGATGCCCAAAATCGCGCAACAAAATTCAGCTTGGACTACTGCATGTCCCTTGGCGAAGAACTTTCCGCCAAAGTGGTGGCAAAGTTTCTTGGTGCAACCTATATCGAAGCGCAGGACGTTGTTGTGTTTGGCAAACGTGCTCTCAACACAAGGCAAACGCTTGCAAAACTAAAAAATGCGACACGTGGTGGAAATTTGGCGGTTATTGGTGGTTTTTACGGTGGTTTTGACGGCACCCGTAAAACCTTTTCTCGTGGTGGAAGTGACGTTACCGCTTCCCTTTGTGCGTTGGCAACCAACAGCACACTTTGCGAAAATTGGACGGATGCAAATGGTGTTTGCCAAGGCAACCCAACGGAGCTTTTCGGTGTCAAAACATTGCAACATCTTTCGTATGAGCAGATGTACACCCTTGCACAAGCTGGCGCAACGGTACTGCACCCCGATGCCGTCAAACCCCTGCAAACCCAAGGTATACCACTTGTTGTGGGCAATTTCTACAACAAAGATGCTCCCCAAACACTTGTATCCAACAGCGTCAACAACCAGCCCCTTTTGTGTGTTACACAGCGTAAAATTGATGGCCAATTTGTTGTAACTGTACTGCACAACATGCCCCAAAGTGAGATATTTCGCCGACTCAAAAATCTTGCAAAAAACCACCACGTATCCCCAAAAAACAAGGTTTTTGCCACAAATTTCGCCGATATTTTCCATCAAAACAACCCGCAAAGTGCAGATGTACTCCACAAATTTAGCCATCTAGCACAAATGCCCAATATTTCGCCAATAGCAAGTGTTGAGTGCGGTAAAAGCACAGTAACAATGCTCACAACACAAAATATTTTGCAACAAGTTTTTGATGCTTTCAATGTTGGTTTGTGATGGGTGTAAAGGTGCCAAAGGCTTGCCATGTGCAAATATGCCCAATCTTGCAATAGATGTGATATATTGCGCTAACACTCTTGACTATTTAACAATCTTAATATAAAATATTATTACTAAACCACACACAAAGGTACACCATGAAAACTCTTGTAATCGGCGGTGGAATGGCAGGTCTAACCTACGCCATTGTCGCTTTGAAAAACGGAACAAACGTAACAATTGCCGAGCGCAACAATCGCGTTGGCAAAAAAATTGCCGCAACAGGCAACGGCAAATGCAACATCGGCAATGCAAACGTAAGCATGGCTTGCTTTAACGATAGCAAAATTGCACAAGCTGTGCTTGACGAAATTTCTGTTGCCGAGTACACACAATTTTTGAACAGTTGCGGTATCTACACCCATGCTGACGAAATGGGCCGTATGTACCCACTTAGCGACTCCGCATCAAACGTTGTGGACTGCTTGCGCCATCAATTTTCCAAGCATGGTGGTAAACTGCTTACGGAAACAGACGTTTGCGACATCGCTATCAAAAATGGCAAATACATTTGCAATGGCATTACCTACGACAAGGTGGTGCTTGCTTGCGGAAGTGGCAGTCAATGCCAAGCGCCCACTTTGCCCCTTGTGCAAAAGCAATGGTGTACAAAGCTTGCGCCATCGTTGGTGCCCGTTCGCACAACCCAAATGGATGGCATCTTAAATGGTATCCGTGCCAAAACAACGGTAACTTTGCTTGCTGATGGAAACCCCATTGCACGCGAAAGTGGCGAAGTGCTCTTCAAGGACTACGGCCTTTCTGGCATTTGCATTTTTAACCTTTCCGCCTTGATTGCCCGCAACAATGTTAAGGGTATCAACCACAACTATACTTTTAGTATCGATCTTGTTCCATCAATGACACAATCGGAGCTTTACGAAATTTTGCGCAAGCGCGAAACGGACGGCGAAAAGGACAAATTGTTCTACGGAATTTTGCACAACAAGCTTGCCGAAAGCATTGCAAAACGTGGCAAATCCGCCTACGAACAAGCACAAATTGCCAAAAATTTTACCTTTACTTTGGAAAAACTTTTGGACTACACAATGAGTCAAGTAACGGCCGGTGGCATTGACGAAAAGTTTGTAAATATTCAAACACTTCAATTGCCCAATGGCGCAATTGTCCTTGGCGAAATGCTAAACGTCGATGGCATTTGTGGTGGCAACAACTTGTACTTTGCAAGTGCATCCGCCCTGTACACCTTCGACAAATCCTCCCGCCAAAAGGCATACAACTGCTAACGGCAAACCTTAAAAAATCCAAAACAATCCCCAAAACAAAATGAGCTACTATCTTACCAAATCCATCAACATATCTTTGGATAACAAAAATCCCCTTGCCAAAATTTGCAAAGCAACGGGACTAAGTCCTGCCGAGGTCAAAAGCGTAACGCTCCACAAACAAAGTGTGGATGCCCGCAACAAAAATGACCTACATTTTGTATGCTCTTTTGTTATCGATACGGAAAAATTCCCAAAAAACGCCACCCCCTACGCCTACCCAACGGACGTTTTTCAAGCGGACAAGCCCCAAGCAAACGGCAGTTGCATTGTTGTTGGCAGTGGCCCAGCAGGTTTGTTCTTGGCGTTGTACTTGGTGCAAAGTGGCATCAAAGTTACAGTTATCGAACGTGGTAGCGATGTGGAACCTCGCAAAAATGCCATTGATACTTTCTTTGGTGGTGGCAGTTTCAACCCCAACACAAACGTGCAGTTTGGCCTTGGTGGTGCTGGCACCTTTTCCGATGGCAAACTCACAACAGGCATTTCCTCCCCATTTACCTACTCGGTTTTCAACGAGTTTGTTCGTTGTGGTGCGCCCCAAAATATTTTGTACGACTCTTTGCCCCACGTTGGCACCGACAAACTCCAAATTGTTGTTGCAAACCTGCGCGACAAAATCACAAGCCTTGGTGGTACATTCCTTTTTGATACCACTGTTTGCGACTTTGTTTTGGATGGCAACACCGTCAAAGGCGTAATCACGCAAGATGGCAAACAAATCTTGGCGGACACAGTTGCTTTGGCGGTAGGTCACAGCGCACGAGATGTATTCCAAACCCTAGTCAAACACAATGCAAACATGCAATTCAAGCCCTTTGCAGTGGGACTTCGCATCGAGCACCCACGTGACTTTATCAACACCGCGCAATATGGCAATGTGTATGCAACACACCGCGATTTTCCCTCAGCAAGCTACAAACTTGCCCATCAAGTAACCCCAACACACAGTTGCTACAGCTTTTGTATGTGTCCAGGCGGTATGGTGGTGGCAGCCAATAGTGAGGAGAACACTGTTGTTGTCAACGGCATGAGCTACTTTGCGCGCGACATGGCAAACTCCAACTCGGCATTGGTGGTTAACGTTACCCAAGCGGATGTGGAACAATACGGCTTTGGTAACGATGTTCTTAGTGGTGTCAGATTCCAACAACATTTGGAAAGTTTGGCATACCAAATGGGTGGTGGCAACTACCTTGCGCCCTGTCAAAACGTTACGGATTTTGTTGCAAACGTGCCTTCGACCCAATTGCAACTTGCCCCAAGCTACCCACGCGGTGTAACAATGTGCAATTTGCGCGACCTACTACCCAAACAAATTGGCGATGTTTTGGCGGATGCACTTTTGCACTTCGACAAAAAAATCAAGGGCTTTGGCACAAGCGGTGTGCTAACTGGCATCGAAAGCAGAACATCCTCCCCCGTAAAAATTTTGCGTGACGAAAATATGCAATCAAACCTTGTAAACTTGTACCCCGTTGGCGAAGGTGCAGGCTATGCCGGTGGCATTGTATCCTCCGCTGTGGATGGTATTCGCGTTGCTCAAAAGATTGTGGAGCGCCTTGCAAACAGATGACCTTTCAAACGTCAAAGTGATGCCCAGGTATAACCAAACACTAAAATTTTGCAAGCGATGTAACAATACAGTTACCATAGTAGTGCGCCCAAAGTGCAATGTCTACTGCGATTGCTCAACCAAATTTACATTATCAAAAAAGACGATGACATATCTAGTCATCGTCTTTTTTTTGCAATTTTTTAGCAAAAAATTCATGTTGTACATTCCCCAAAAATCAACCACGTGTCGCGTGTTTTTGTGTAAAATTGTCAATCAGTAGCTAACAACAAGTGTGTTTTTGTCCGCTTTGAGGGCGTAGGGATCAATTGGTTGATGGCAGGTTACGCCATTTAGAGTCATTGCCTGAACCGAGCATTTTTCAAAGGTGGTTTGGATGCGTTTGCCACCAAAGTTCAACGCCAGTTGCTCTAGTTGCGAGCTTTTCATGGCAGGGCAAATACGCAAACTTGCACCCAAAATGCTCAGTCCGTACAAGTTTTCCAATTGGGAAACGTAGTACCAATTTTTGGGCACCTCCAGGTTGTTGCACAGTTGTTTTAGGTACTCCTTGGTGGGTTTTTCCAACGGCATGATACCAAATGCTTGCGCCAGTTGCGTAAGCTTTGTATCGCGTTCAATTTCTCTGCTCAAGTTGACAAATTTAACCAGGCACTTTACCTTGTCGAATCCATCAATTTGCGATGCCTTTTTCAAGCACAGTGCTTGCACAACCATATCCGTGCCATGGCAATTTTCGCCCAGCAAGTGGGTGTTGACGTAGATCTTCATTTCCGCAGTGGGAAAAGTGTCGTCCTTTACAAGTGTGGCGTAGTAGATTGTTGCAAGATCAAACAAAAACTCCTTTTGGCACCTTTGCACCTTGCCACAGTTGTCGTAGTAGATGGGTTGCTTGGCGGTATCCCACAGGTTTTGCAAGTAGCCTTTTACGAACTGCGGATTGGTGTACACAATGCCTGCTAACGCCAAGGGATGTGGCCGTTTGAGGTAGTTGTTCAGGCAAAAAACCTCCTTGCAGTTGATGTAGTTTAGATAGGTGGAAACCAAACTTTCCTGCACGATGGGCGCCATTGGTGGTGTGATAGTGGCCGACGTGATAACCACCGAACATTGAAAGTCCTTTGCAAAACAAATCGCCAAGCAGTTGCCACTTTCTAGGTCGCAACTAAACTTGTGACGTAGGCGGTGTGGCGCAAACTCCAAGCCATTTGTTGTGTAGCTTTCCACAACTCCGCAACAGCGAACGTAGTAGTGCCTAAGCCCATCTTCCACCTCAAAAACGTTGTTTGCAAACGTCACTTTCGATCGCCTTTCAAATGGCAGAAAAATTACCGATTTTTGGGGTACGTGGTGCATTATTGCGATATTTTTGCCTTCGTTGTGAGTCACAATACAACTGCTTTTGGGCTTGTTGTAGGTCAGTTTTCCGTCCAACGTAAACGCCCCGCAATTCAACTCGCAAAACCGTCCGTTGTCCACCGCGTACACCTTTTCCCCACCCACGCCAAACACAAAACCTTTCAGCAAAGTGGCACAGTGACCAGCGTTATCCACAAAGGTTGCAACGTCATCAGTACCCATTTGATAGGTAAAGTTCAGCCTTTTGGCGGTTCGTTTGTGTGGCGTAAAGTAGCAGTTGGATGATGGCGTAAGATGCAACGGTGTGGTGTAGGCGCAGTCTACTTGCTTGCCACAAAAGGTGCTTTGTCGTGTGGCACCAAAGTGATGCATCTTGCCAAGTTTTGTCGCCACCTCTTGGTAGCTTTTTCCCACAATTGTTACCACGCTAAATGATAGAGTTTGTTTTGGGTTTAGCGCCACGTGCACACCAAGTCCGCACTCTGTTTGCTGTGTTTTTCCAATATCATTGCCAACAATGGCAATTGCTACGTAGCAATCCTTGGTGGCAAAGCACAGTGCATTTTCCCACAGGTTTAGTTGCTCGCCATCGCACTCCACAGGCAAATCTACCAAATATTTGCATTTGCTTTTGCCCAGATGTGCAATTTTGACGTTGCAAATTTCGCAACCATCTTGCAAAAAATACTGTTTGGTTACCCTGCTTTTGGCAATGTCGCTAGCAAAAAATGCGCAGTTCTCCCAAAAACTGTGATTGCAAAATGTATCAAAGATATTGCGCCCACACTTGTACACAAGCATTTTGTGAGATATATCCACGCTTTCCCCGCAGTAGGATAGCATCGAGTTGCCAAGCACATCGCAAACGGAAAGCAAGCTCTCACTTTTGTAGGCGGTTTGACCGTACATTGTGGTGGGCTTGGTTGGCAGTTCCACGTTTCCAAGCAGTTTGGCAAGTGCCCCTTCCGCAAGAGTATTTTTTGCAAAAGCTTGGTAGCCAATGGCGCAAAAGTAGTTGATTTTGTACAAATCCACCACCAGTGGCAATACCTCAACTTCCCTTTCCGTCAAATCTGCAAGGTGCTCGCAGTCGTGCAAGATGTCTAACAACTGCTCCTTTTCCAAGCAAAAAGCGGTGCACTTGGCAATCAAGCTAGCAATTTGTTCCAAGCGAGTGGTGCCGTTAGCTGGATACATTGCCCCTCGCTCGAAAATGTTTTGCAACCGCAAAAACCTTTGCCAGTAGACGTCAAAATGTCGCAAAACCTCCCTTTGACAAAAATTGGTTGGCCTTTTTAGTGCCAAGTAGTTCAAGCAAAACTCGGTACTTGCCGTTTGGATAGCTTTTCGTTCGTGGTAGTACCTTTCGCCAAGAGCTCTAAGTTGCTCGTACAAAGTTTCCTTGGTGGTGGTCTGAGCCCAAAGGTGCTCAAATGGATTTTTGTTAACGCTCCAACGCGCATTTTCCGCAATCAAAGTAGTAAATTTCATATTTTTCACCTCGTGCCAAGTATTGACACTTTTTGCCACAACTAATCAATTTGGCGCCCGCCCAAAGGAGGAAATTTGTCGCATTTTTAAACATCGTCAACATGCATATTTTTCGCGCGACCAATAATATTTATAATAATATATTATATTTTTTGTCCCCACCTTGACAAAAGTGCTTCAAGTGTGATACCATAGTCAATAATGGGCATATATGTCCACCCAAAGGAGATTTGCTTTGATTACAATCAGACCTTACAACAAAAAAGACTTTAGATACGTTCAAGATATCTGCATGGCTACCAGTTGGCTTGCCAATGACGACAATGCCATCAATCGTGCATTGCTTTGCGCAATGTACTGCGACTACTATCTAGATAACCAAGCCGACCATTGTTTTGTTGCCGTGGACGAAACGGACACACCCGTTGGCTACATTTTGTGCTCGGTAGACGTGGACGACTACGAAGAAAAAATGGCGGAAAACTACATGCAACTTGTCCGCAAACTTAGCAGTAAGCAATACTTCGAGCACAACGCATCTCAAAAGATTGCTCGCAAGTACATCAACGCTGGCTACACAGCACACTTGCACGTCGATATTTTGCCCGATTACCACCGTCAAGGCATCGGTACACAACTTGTTGCAGCGTTGGAAAACCACTTGAGGGAAATCTTTGTAGAAGGTTTGCACATTGTTTGCTCTGCAAAAAATCAACAAGCTCGTGCCTTCTACGAAAAGATGGGCTACCAAGATATCGACTACATTGTCGGCGCAGTAGTGTACGGCAAAAAGTTTTTTACCGAGGACTGATGGAACGCAAAATTTTGAGCGCAAAAGAGGCGCAACAACTAAATTCGCTAGTGCTTGCCTACGTTGGCGATGCCGTACAAAGCTTGTATGTTCGTCAAAGTTTGGCCACCAGTTGTGACCTGAAAGCGGGCGAACTTCACAAGCTTGCATCTAGCATTGTAAACGCCCACAACCAAGCATTGCTTGCGGACAAGCTGATGGACAGCTTCACCCAGGAGGAAAAGGACGTTTTCCTTCGCGGTCGCAATGGCAAAAGTCACCACAAAGCAAAAAATCAAACAGGCGCAGATTATCGCAAAGCTACCGGCTTCGAGGCGGTAATTGGCTACTTGTATCTTACTGGCAACGACAGTCGTATCGTTGAACTACTTGGAGAAACAAATGAAAATTGAAGGAAGAAACTGCGTCTACGAGGCGCTAACAAGTGAAACACTCACAGTAAACTCTATCATGGTTGCCAAAGGGGACGACTCCAAAATCGTTCGTTTGGCACGTCAAAAGGGTGTAAAAATCACCTTTGTGGAAAAAAACATCCTCGACAAGGAAAGTATCGATGGCAAACACCAAGGTTATATTGCCGATGTTGTGGATTTCGAGTACTGCGATATCGACGACATTTTGACAGCAAGCAACTGCCCATTTATCGTAATTTTGGACAACATCAACGACCCCCACAACTTTGGTAGCATCATTCGTGTGTGCGAGTGCGCAGGTGTAGATGGCATCATCATTGGACGTATGCGCCAGGTTGCCGTTAACGATACCGTTATCAAAACATCTGCAGGCGCTTTTGCCCACATGAACATTGCACGTGTTACCAACATCAACAATACCATCAAGGAACTTCAACAAAAGGGCGTTTGGGTGTACGCATTGGATATGGATGGCGAGGAAATCACTCAAACCAATTTGACTGGCCCCATTGCACTTGTTGTTGGTAGCGAAGGTTTTGGCGTAAGCCAACTCACTCGCAAATGCTGTGATGGCGTTGTATCCATGAAGCTAAACGGCAAGGTAAACTCCCTCAATGCATCCGTTGCATGCGGTGTTGCCGTGTACGAAGTTGTACGCCAAAGAGGTGAACTTTGCAACTAGATCTTATTCAAAAAGCACAAAATGGCGATAGCTTGGCTGTGGAAGAGTTGGTTTCCCAGTACAAAGGGCTGGTAAGGTCCCTTGCCAACCGCTTTTACTTGGTTGGGGGCGACAAGGACGACCTTTTGCAAGAAGGTATGCTTGGGCTCTACTACGCCGTTACCAACTACGACCAAACCAAAGGTAGCTTTCCTGCCTTTGCCGAACTGTGCATAAAAAGGCAAATTGTCGATGCCGTCAAGCGCGACTCTGCCAACAAAAACAAACCATTGTCCAACTATGTGGATATCAGTTCTGCTCTAACTCTCGAAGATGACTCAAATCCATTGGACACACTCTTGCACAAAGAGCACGCACTAAAAATCGCAATGGTAATTGCCAACAACCTTACCCCATTCGAGCGCACAGTAATCACGCTGTTTGCCCAAGGTTACACCTACGAGGACATTGCGGAAAAAACAAACAAAAGCTACAAATCAGTAGATGGCGCACTTCAACGAGCGCGCAAAAAACTGTTGGAAATCAAGGAGTAAACGATGAACTACATTGCATTGTACCGAAAGTACCGTCCACAAACTTTTGACGACGTAATTGGTCAAGAGCACATCATTTCCACGTTGCGCAACCAAATTTTGCACAACAAGGTGTCCCATGCCTACTTGTTTACAGGTACTCGTGGTACTGGTAAAACATCCACCGCAAAGATTTTTGCCCGCGCTGTAAACTGCGCCCAAGCCGTTTCTAACAACGGCAACCCTTGCGGAAATTGCTTTGTGTGCAACCAAGGCGCAAACAACATCGACATCACCGAAATGGACGCCGCATCCAACAATGGTGTAGACTACGCTCGTGACATTCGCGAAAAGGTGCAATACCCACCAGTAAACGGTCGTTACAAGGTTTACATCATCGACGAGGTTCACATGCTCAGTCAAGGTGCATTCAACGCGCTTTTGAAGACTTTGGAAGAACCACCCGAACATGCCTTGTTCATTTTGTGCACAACCGAAGTTCACAAAATCCCCGCAACAATCCTTTCCCGTTGTATGCGTTTTGATTTCCGCCTTGTGCCAACAGACATGCTTGCCAAGCACATTGCAGGCATCTACGACCAAGAAGGCAAGGGCTACACAGCCGAAGCTGTCAACGCCATTGCTCAAGCGGGCGAAGGTAGCGTGCGTGATGCCGTGTCCATTGCCGACCGTTGCTACGCCATCGAGGGGGATCGCCTCACCTACGACGATGTTATGGCGGTGCTTGGTGTATCATCGAAAAACAGCATTGCAGCGCTAGCAAAAGCCGTTTTGAACAACGATGCTGCAGCAATCTTGACGGAAACGGACAAACTTGTAAAGCAAGGCAAGGATATTGCTCGTCTTGCAAAGGATCTGTCCTTGTACTTCAAGGATTTGCTAACTGTAAAACTTTGCCCAACTGCAAAGCAAATGTTGGTATTGCCCGACGAAATTTTTGCAGGCCTACGCGACCTTGCAAACCAAACAACCACACAAAAGTTGCTGTATGCAATTGACGTGCTTGTTGGTTGCGACACAACTCTTAGATACGCCCTTTCCCCACTTATGTTGTTCGAAAGCGCACTCTTGAAGATTTCTTCAAGCAGTGGCGAAGTGGACGTAGAAGGACTTGACAGACGCTTGTACCGTTTGGAACAACAACCACAAAACATGTCCACCGACACACAAAAATTGTTCATCGTGGACAAAACCAGCGCACAATCCATTTGGCGTGGTGTAAAAATCCAACTGGAAGAAAAAAATAACCCACTTTTGGTGGGCGTATGGCGCGATGTTACAGTGTCCGTCAACGGCAACGAGTTTGTTGTAAGTTGCACTCGTGGTGCGTATGCATTGCTCACTTGCAACTTTGGCAAGGGCCAAATCAACTACAAACGCGAGCTTGAAAGCGCAATTGGCAAATTCTGGGATAAGCAAATCACATTTGTGTTAGCCGAAGACCCAACCGACTCGGCAATTGACGACCAGTTGAGTTCCCTCGGCCCTGTTCGCTTCGGCAGTACCGAAGACAAATAGGGGTTCACGAAGTGAATGGCTCCCACTTTGGGGGAGCTGGCACGAGAGTGCCTGAGAGGGTGTAGGGACTGCGTCCTCGATTGTCCGCAAATTCCACGGTCTTGGTGGCAAAATACATCCAACATCGTAGGGGACGACATCCTTGGCGTCCCGAATATCAATCACAAAAATAAAAATCCCACCAATTTGGTGGCACTAAACATAAAGGAGATACACTATGGGTAACAAATATGGTTACAATCCAGGCGGAGGCAATCGCGGTGGCGGTGGCTTTGGCGGTGGCAACAACATGCAAAGCTTGATGAAGCAAGCACAACAAATGCAACAAAAAATGATCGAAGCACAAAACTCTCTCGAGGAGTTGGAAGTTACCGGCACAGCAGGTGGCGGTATGGTGCAAGTTGTTTGCAACGGCAAAAAGACGGTTCTTTCCGTATCCATCAAGCCAGAAATTTGCGATCCAGACGACTGCGAAATGCTCGAGGACATGATTCTTGCAGCAATCAACGATGCTTACCAAAAGGCCCAAGCGGAAGAAGACCGCATCATGGCACCTTTTGCACAAATGAAGGGATTGTTCTAAGATGGCAAACTACGTTCAACCAATTGAAAAGCTAATTCGCCAATTTACAAAATTGCCGGGTGTTGGCTCCAAAACAGCGCAAAGATATGCTTTGCGCATTTTGGCGATGAATGATGCTGATGCTCAAGACTTTGCTCAAGCCATTTTGGAAGCAAAGTCCAACGTAAAGGTGTGCTCCGTTTGCGGTAACTACACCGATACCGACCCTTGCCACATCTGCAACACTCGCGATAACTCCATCATCTGCGTAGTGCAAGAGGCAAAGGACGTTTTGGCAATCGAACGCCTTGGCGAGTACAAGGGTGTGTACCACGTTTTGGGTGGTGTGTTGAATCCACTTAAGAACGTTGGCCGAGACGATATTCGCCTTGCGGAACTTTTCAAGCGCCTTACTGGCAACGTGCAAGAAGTTATCCTTGCTACCGACACCTCTGCCGAAGGGGAAGCAACAGCAACCTACATTGCACGTTTTGTAAAGCAATATGGCGTCAAAGTTACCCGTCTTGCCCAAGGTATCTCCATCGGTAGCGAATTGCAATATGCCGACGAAGTGACACTCTCTCGCGCATTTGTAAACCGCAAGGAAGTGTAAAAACATGAGACTAGACAAATTTTTGAAAGTATCCCGCATTTTGAAACGTCGCACAATGGCCCAAGAGGCATGCGATGGTGGCAAAGTGGATGTAAATGGCAAACCTGCAAAGCCCGGTCATCAACTCAAAGTTGGCGACCTTGTTTGCGTGCATTTTGCCAGCGCTCCACTAACATTCAAAGTGCTAAAACTTGCCGAAACTGTCAAGCGCGACGAGGCAAGCGAGCTCTACGAAATTGTAATCAACCTATGAAATGTGCAGTGATTGTTGCAGGTGGATCTTCCACACGATTTGGCAACGACAAACTTAATATGCCCCTTTTCGACAAAACGGTATTGCAAAACACCGTCGATGTTTTTCGCCCAATTGTAGATCAAATTGTGGTTGTTGGTGCGCACATTGATGGCACAACCTTTGCCGAAGGTGGCCAAACTCGCTTTTTGTCGGTACAAAATGGCCTACAAATGGTGGACAAAAACTGCCAATTTGTTGCCATTCACGATGGTGCAAGACCATTTGTCAGCAAAAATTTAATTGTCAAGTTGTTTGACCAAGCAAAGCTAAACGGCTCAGCTATCCCAAGCTTGCCCGTTACCGACACAGTTTGGAACTTGGCAGGCAATGGTGCAACAACCATCGACCGCACAACTTTAAAGGCGGTGCAAACACCACAAGTGTTCCGTTTTGACCTCATTTCTCACGCATTTGCTAATGCAACACACACCAACTACACCGACGAAAGTACCTTGTTCTACGACGTTTTTGGCAAGCTCAACTTGGTAGATGGCGAACGTGCCAACGTCAAAATTACCTACCCAGGCGATTTGCCTACCTTTCGCATTGGCAACGGCTTTGACGTACACGCATTTTGCGATGGCGAATTTGTCATTTTGGGTGGCGTACAAATCCCATTCAACAAAAAACTAAAGGGGCACAGCGATGCTGACGTGCTTGCTCACGCCATTTGCGATGGAGTGCTATCCGCATCCAACAACCGCGATATCGGTGTGCAATTCCCCGATACGGACGACGCCTACCTTGGCGCAAACAGTATGGACTTGCTTGCAAAATGCGTTCAAATCGCCAAAAACAGCGGTTTCGAGGTGGTAAACGTATCCGCAGTGATCATTTGTCAAGCACCAAAACTTGCCCCACACATCCCCCAAATGGCTTCTAACATTGCAAACGTGCTAGGCATTGACGTCAGTTGCGTAAACCTGTCCGCAACCACAACGGAAAAACTTGGCGCACTTGGCAACGGCGACGGCATAGCGGTACAAAGCACAGTGCTACTCAAAGGTTGCTAAAAACGAATTGTCAACAGTTAAAACAAATCATTTACCATAAATACATGAGAGGCACAAAATGACAAAAGAAAAGAAAGGCGTTATCTACATACTTACGAACCCATCTTTCGAGGAATATGTGAAAATTGGCTATGCGGACGATATCGATGCTAGACTTGCACAGCTAAATAGTAGTGAGTGCACTCCATTTGGTTTTAGGGTTTATGCTACATACGCAGTTGACACGCGACTAACAGACAAAAAGTTTCATAAAATTGTAGATTTATTGAACCCAAGTTTGCGTTCTGTCGAAACTATCTCCGGCAAAAAACGTGAAAGGGAGTTTTTTAGAATCACTCCAGAAGATGCTTATCGCTTATTCGAGGCAATGGCGGAAATCCACGGAACAACCGATCGTTTGGAGCTTCGCAAGCCTTCGATTGAACAACAAGAGGAAGCTAAGATGGCTGCAGCTATCGCGGAAGAACATCGCGAAAGAGCTAAACCTTTTTCTTTTGCAATGGTAAATATCCCTATCGGTGCAAGAATCACGTATTACAAAGACGAAAGCATTTTCTGCACAGTTGTAGATGATAAGAAGGTTGAGTTTAAAGGCGAAGTTATGTCTTTGACTATGGTGGCAAGAATCATTATGAATTTGGATCACTCAGCTACAATTGCAGGCCCAAGATTTTTCAAGTATCAAGGCGAAATGCTTAACGATATAAGAGAGCGTTTAGGAGTATAGATATCGTTTTATTAGATATTTAATATATTACATAAATAATCCAAAAAGAGAAAGGAAAAAGTCCTTTCTCTTTTTTTATTCTAAAAAACTTTTGTCACTAATAAAATGTAGAAATAATGGTGTAGGGTAAAATAACGTTCACAAAGTATTGTTGCCTAGCAATCAAAATAACAAAACAAATTTATACCTTTGCAAAACACAAATTATCCAAAATTCTACCCAATTTGCCAAAACCTATCAAAAACTTACCTGCAAAATCTACTATCATGTTGAGGTGACTATGAAAAAGATTATCACGTCCATTGCTGTGTCCATTTTGTGTATCACGCTGACCTGTTGCATTGGTGGCTATTCGCAAGTTTCCGCACAAAACCGCAAGATACCCATCTACAATGTTGACCGCGCAGATAACTACGTTGCCATCAGCTTTGATGCTGCTTGGGGTGCGGACAAAACTCGCCAAATCATGGATATTTGCGAAAGCTACAACGTCAAAGCTACCTTTTTCCTTGTGGGCTTTTGGATTGACAAGTACCCGGAAATGGTCAAGGAAATTGATGCACGTGGCTTCGAAATTGGCACCCACTCGGAGACGCACCCACAAATGAGCAAGCTTTCTGCAGAAAAATGTCGGCAGGAGCTAACATCCAGTTGCCAAAAGATTTACGACCTAACCGGCAAAATGCCAAAACTATTCCGTCCACCATTTGGCGACTACAATAATCAACTGATTGAAATTGCCACCGAGCTTGGGTTGTACACAATTCAATGGAGTGTGGATAGTCTTGATTGGAAAGGCCTTTCCGCCAAACAAATTGCCGAACGTGTGCAAAAATCTAAGACGGGCGACATTATCTTGTGCCACAACAACAGCGACCACATCGTGGAAGCGTTACCTTTGATATTCGAGTCACTCAAACTCAAAAACCTTCAATTTTGCCCCATTGGGGAGCTAATCTACAAAGATAACTACCACATCGATAGCACCGGCAAACAAATTTTGAACATATCTAACGATAATATATAATCTACAACAATGGTAACGATTATCAGTAGTGTAGAGGAGGGTGTGCCCCTCCCGCATGAAAAAATAACAACATAAAACGCAATCCTAAACACATCAATAATAATGTTCTGCAACCAATAAAACAGATAACTCACTCAAAACACACAAGGAGACTAACATGAATACAAACACAACCAACAAAGTGGTGCTCACCGGCACCGTCATGGGCCAACCAACATTCTCTCACACCGTCTTTGGGGAAAACTTCCACATCGTACAGCTTTCTGTGCCACGCCTTTCCGGCAACAACGACACATTGCCCATTTCCCTTTCGGAACACCTTTTGTCCGACTTGGTGGCGGATGGCAACCAAATCACCATTGTTGGGCAACTGCGTAGCTACAACAAACTTGTGGAAACCCACTCCAAATTGTTGCTTACAGTTTTTGTTCAGGACGTTTTGCCCTGTGATGACTCTATCAATCCAAATACAATGGAACTAGATGGCTTTATCTGCAAAGCGCCTGTGTATCGCACAACGCCCTTCAATCGCGAGATTTGCGACATATTGTTGGCGGTAAATCGTCCCTACAACAAAAGTGACTACATTCCATGTATCATTTGGGGACGTACGGCACGTTTTGCAAGCACTTTGGCTGTGGGCCAACACATTCACATTGTGGGGCGTGTTCAATCGCGTGATTACCAAAAGAAGCAGGAAGATGGCACGGTCGATACCCGTACCACCTACGAAGTATCCGTAACAAAACTCTCCCTTGTGGAGGATATTCCTCAGCCAACGGAAAGCACAATTTTGTCCGCTGTGCAGTAGTAACTGGACTCCAATTGACAAAATGGTTTGCGGTGGCAAAATACCTCTTTGCCAATTATCCATATAAATGTGCTTGTTGTACCAAAATCGTAGGGGGGCCCCTCCCAAAATCTATACACAAGAAGTGTTAACCAAAGCAACCAATATATATAGATATAGCATTTTTCTGCTTGAACAATTGATATTGTCGCACATTGGTTTAATAAATTAATATTGTATATTTTATAAAATCCAACAAAAAAGGCACTCCAAACGGAGTGCCTAAATTTTTTGTTTAGATATTATTTTTTAACGCTCTTTTTGCGTTTGATAAACACGCACGCAAAGATGATTGCAAGTATCAATGCAATGCCCAATGCAACAAAACCAACAATGGCGTTTGTTGTGATGGCGTCAATTTCCACAAGTCGGTTGCTTTCCACCCAACCAAAGGCAGTTTCGCCATTTTCGCAAACCACTTGGATTAGTGCTGCGCCTGCTTGTTCGTCCATTTCGATAAGTTTTACCCAATCGCCAGAGTACAATTTTACAGGATTGATTCCGTCAAATGAGAACATCGAGTCGGGAGAAAGTTCCTTTGTCATGTGCAATGTAACAGCATTAAACAAGGACGCGTTGATTTGTTTGTCCAAAACAGCATCCATTGGTCCAACGTAGGTTGCAGTAAATTGACCGATATCGGTACTCTTTACAAAACCACACTTATTTGTGCCGTACTCAACGTAGTACCAAATGATGTTGTTTTCCTTGAATTGTTGCAAAACTTTTACTTCCGTCATCTCGTCGCCAGTTTGTTCAACTGTGTCGATAAGCTTGCGGATGTTATCGTTTGAGCAGGGCAAGTCGTAGATGTAAACTTTACCAAGTGAGTTAAACTTTGCGTTGTATGTCACTTTGTCGCTAACTTTGGAGTTAACAATTTCAATTTTGGCGTCAGTATCAGGGGTTGTTGCGTTGTCGCTCTTTTTGATCCAACCAAACTTGCCATTTACAAACACGTAGTAGTAACTGGATTTTTCCGCACCTTCGTAGTCCAAAATTACAAATTCAGTAACTTGATCCTTTGTCAAGATGGATTGGATAGACGTGTTGTCATCAGCAGTTTTATAGATGATGTTTGTTGGGTAACCGCTAGATTTTGCAAGGGTAAATCCTGTGTAAGCAGTGGGTACTGCCGTTTTAACTTGGTCGCTACCAATCACGGAGTGTGTTGCGGAAAGTGCCGAGCCATCAGCGCCATCAACAAGTTGGTACACTTGCAATTGGTTGTTGTCATTCAAAATCACAAGATGAGTGGTGCTGGATGCAACCTTCACGATGTTGTGTTCTTCCGAGCCAAAGTCCTCAAAACCTTGTTCCGCACTAAAGTGGTTGCTTGTAGATTGGATGTAGTTGAGATTGAACATGGATTTTGCACCGTAAACAACAGGATAGTCGCGGTTGTTTGTTGCAATACCAAGCAGCGCAAAGTTACCAGCGTAAACAACGCCATTTTGATTGAGTGGGTCGTTGGTAAATTGACCAAGCACGCCACACCAACGAACAATGGCATTGGTACCATTTGCATTTTTACCGGAAACATACACAAAGTTGCCTTTGTCGTTTGCGGAGTTGTTTGGCAAAGCAACGCAATCAACGGCATTTGCCATTGTGATGTTTGTGTCGCCCTCGCCTTGGGAGCCGTCATCCTTGTAGGCAACAAACTTCAAGTAGTCAACAAGTTCGCCATGTTGCAAAAAGTAGATTGTTTCCTTGGGGTTGTTTTGGTAGATGATATCCAACATGCCAACGCAAACGTCAATGACATTTGCAAAGTTGAAAGTTTCCACAACTTCCAAGGATTTTTTGTCATTGGCAATTTTGTACTCCACAAAACAGTCGGCAAAAATAACAAACAAACGTCCATTGGATGATGTCAAGTTGACCGCTTGTTTGTCCAACAAGTGAGTGAACACATGCGCATTAGCATTGCTGATATCAAAACACAAAATTGCGCTTTGATTGTCGGCAACGTTGTCGCTAACAAGCAGGTAGTCACCCACAAGCGCCATGCCTGTTGGGGCTATAAAGTGCACATCGTTGGCAACCTTTGTTTCCGCCAAAGCAATGTTTGGCACACAAAGTGTAGCTACAACAAGCACACATATCAAGATCAAAAGTAGTTTCTTCATAGGTATTCCTTATGGGGTATCCGCATTTAGTGGTGCAGTAGTTATGTATCCTGGCACAATGCAGATTGATAAGCAAAGTATACAGTTAAATGTATTATATCAAATAAAGCAAATTTTTTCAACCCTATAACGCAATATCCTTGAAAAAAAATTCTATTTTAAATTTTTTCGCATTTTAATTTATTTAATATAAATATCTACGCCACACCAACGAGGTTTTTCCACTCCGCAGAGCCATTGATGCCTGCGGTTTTTTGATTGCATTTTTACCATGTATTTTCGACAAATTTTGCAAAAAACATTCCTTCAAGCGCTTTTGTCCACCAAAAATTTGCCAAATTCTTTTGCATAAAAAAATTCTTGCAAAAAGCAAAATTTAGTGTGTAATAACCCTAATGCTGACAGGCAGTTGGCAACCATTATGTGCTAAAATGCACGTGAATTTAGAACAAATGTTCGATAAATTTGCAACAAAATATCGTCATTTTCTAAATTTTGTGCTATCTCAAAACAAATTGTTGATGCAAAATTTTGTTCCCCTTTCAATCAAAACAAGGTTTGCATCAACACAAAACGTTGCAAATAGTCACATTTTTCCAAGTGGAAGTTTTTAGCAAAATTGGCAGGTCTTTCCCTTTCCACGCCCCAAAGATGCCCAATTTTCAACAAATTTTCACGAATTGGCCCTGTCGCAAACTCTGTTTGTTTTTCGTCGGCATAACAACTGCGAAATCATCTGCGTTTTATCCGCTAAATCGCCTATTGGCTAATCAACCATTTCTTGCGCCAGTGCCACAAAAAATTTAGTAATGTCCAACAAGCAGGACAACGGAGGTGAACAAATGAATCACGAATTAGTGATGCTACGCGGTGCATTGCGTATGAAACAATCAGCAAAGGATCTAAACAAAACAATCAGGACTTTGGCACTAAAGTCCTACTCAACACTCAATTTTCGAGATGGCACAATGGGGCAGGTGGAAGCTATTTGCAACTATACCGAAAAGCGCAACAGTTACCTAAACTTCTACAATGGCGTAGCCAAAGCCCTCAAACGCACTCCCAAGGGATATAGGGCGCTTATTTGTGAGGTTTACCTCCGCAATACCGACAAACAATCTATTTGTCAAAAGTACAAGGTGTCGCTCTCTACCTTGTACCGATATCTATCCAAAGCGCGCAAAAAGTTTCGCGACAGCCTAAACGACCTTGGTATGAGCGAAAACTGGCTTGCCACCAACTACAAAAGCGTTCCGTGGGTGGCGGAAATGCTCAAAACAAGTGGCAAAGGCCGTTCGGTGACGTTTGGATAGTGCACAGAATGCAATGCTACAGATGCAATAACTCAGAGTCACCTTATGGTGGTTCCCGCTCTGGGGCGCGACGCGTTAAGTATCAATGCCGTAGGGGCGGATTCCATATTCGCCCGCATTTTACCAACTTCTTTATTCACACGTAACCATTCCATCGTAGGGCGGGTGGCTTGCTCCCGCCGATAAAATGTTGGCATTGTGCAAAGGCTGATGCCGTAAGCGACAGAGAGGGCATATTGTCCGCAAACTACCAAATATCTAAATGCAACAATACCACTTGTAATTTCATCAGCTTACTCCTAAATATCCCCATCGAACACTTGCTTTTTGTTTTTGACAGGCAAAAATAGCGAGCAAGTTATTGCCACCGCCAACAATGACACAAACACCGTCAGTATTATCTCCGCTGTGGGCGAAATACCTTCTTGCGGAACTTCCGGTGTGATGTCTTCCGTTGGTGGTGCAACTGTGGGAAGGTCTTGTGGGATGTCGATGGGCGTTGGGTGCAAGGATATGTTTGGGGCGGTAACATCATCGGCAAGCACGTAGCCAAATTCCCCCGCAAAGTAGACGTAGTACCAATTTTGACCGTATCCCACCGCCTTGCCGTAGTAGCAAACTTTTTGCGTGTTGGATGCCACAATAACAATTTCCGCCGATGGTGTAGGGCTAAGTTTCAGCATGGCGGAGTTGCCTTTTACCACCAATTTTTCCGTTGGGTAAAGTGGATCATCAGGAGCATTTTCTTGGACACGTACTTCATTTTTCAACACATATCCGCACAAATTTGGAAAGGATTTATCCTGCGTTACCACCTTGACAAAATAGGTTTTGTCCAACTCTTGCAAAATTTCCGCGTAGTAGGATTTTTCCAAAGCAAACATCTGCTTGGAGCAATCTTCGGTGGCGTACAGGTATGTGTCTGTGCGCACAATTCGCACCCACTTTGTACCCTCGGCTTGGGCAACAGTTGGGCAACTCAACAAAAATATCAACGTAACAACAATGGCAAATTTCTTCATCTATCCCCCTTGTAGGCAATTGACTAAGTGCACCCAAATGATGCACCAAACAAGCCAACTGCTCAAAGACGTCTACAAAACATTTCACACATTATACCCACCCACCAAGAAGTTATTTTGCCTATTTATGTCATTTTGTAAAAACTATTGGCCACGTGCGGACTTTTTATCTTGGCTTATCAATCAAACTACAATCAAGGAGAACAATGCAACAAATCATTCAACGTATCAACAATATTCAGCGCGAACAAAAACGTCGCCAAAACTCCCCACTTGCTCGCTACAACAAGGGCAAGGTGCACGCCAAACAGATGGCCTTCCACAAATGCCTAAAGCGCAACCGCTGGGTGTTTGGTGGCAACCGCAGTGGCAAAACGGAGTGTGGCGCGGTGGAAACAGTTTGGCTAGCGCGTGGCATACACCCCTTTCGGCAAAACAAGGACGACATCTCTTGCTGGGTTGTGTCACTATCACAACAGGTGCAGCGCGATGTCGCTCAGCAAAAAATTTTGCATTATCTCGACAAAAACTGGATAGTGCAAACTGTGATGTTATCCGGCTCCAAGCAAAGTATCGACAACGGCATCATCGACTACATCATCGTTGCCAACGTGTTTGGTGGCACAAGCAAAATCGCCTTCAAAAGTTGCGAGGCAGGGCGGGAAAAGTTCCAAGGCACAAGTCTCGACTTTATTTGGTTCGACGAAGAACCTGCCTACGAAATTTATCAAGAGTGCCGTATGCGCGTACTGGACCGATGCGGACACATCTTTGGCACCATGACTCCACTAAAGGGGCTCACTTGGGTGTACGAGGAAATATACCGCAACTGCCACAACAGCGACCAAGTTTGGTGCGAGTTTATGGCCTGGGAGGACAACCCATACCTATCGGCAAGGGAAATTGACGAGATGAGCAACTCCCTTTCCGCCGACGTTTTGCAGTCACGCAGATATGGCCAATTTCAAAGCTGGGGCGGTATGGTCTACCCCGAGTTTAGCGAAGCTAACGTCATTGCACCCTTCGATGTGCCAGCCGATTGGCAGGACATCTTGTCCATCGACCCGGGGCTAAACAATCCCCTTTCCTGCCATTGGTATGCACGTGACTACGATGGCAACGTGTATGTTGTGGCCGAGCACTACGAAGCGCAACGTGACGTTGCCTACCATGCGGAAAAGATCAAGGAAACATGCCAAAAGCTCGGTTGGAAACGGGACAAGTTTGGCAACATCAGTGCCCTTATGGATAGTGCAGGAAATCAGCGCACCCTTTCGGGGCAACGCTCGGTAGCGGAACTTTTTTGCGACCAGGGCATCGCCATCAACACGCGTGTCAACAAGGATTTGTACACAGGTATCAACAAGGTCAAAGCTCTTTTAAAGCCCTCCAACGGCCCACCAAAACTTTACATTTTTGCAACCTGCACAAACATGATCAGGGAAATCAAAGGCTACTTTTGGGGCAATGACGACAAGCCCATCAAGCGAGATGACCACGCCATGGACGAACTGCGATACTACGCTTGCTACCTTACCGAAGCACCCAAACCCACCACACCCAAAAGTGTTATCACCACCGACAAAGAACGCCTCATTCGCAGACTCAAACGCTTGTAATATTTTCTCGCAAATCCCAAAAAACACACCACGTATCCCCAAAAAATGAGAAAATAGTGTAGTTTTGAAAGAAAAATCGCTGGAAGTATCATCAAAGCATCGTCAAATTGTGCAACCAATTAGGCATCAAAAAAAATCGATTCAACATGAACTACAAACAACTTCTTACCAAAATTTTACTTAAAAAAGCCAAAGGTTACACCGTCCACGAAAAGACGGAAGAGTTTGTCGCAGTCAATGGTCAAGTGCAACTTTCCAAACGCAAAATCACCACCAAAAAAGTTCCGCCCGACGTCAACGCCATCAAAGCGCTTTTGCAACTAACAGACGAGGAAATGGATGTTTGCAAAATGACGGACGAGCAACTTGCTGTGGAAAAATTGCGCTTGCTGAAGCTACTTGATATCTGCGACAAAACCTCGCCAATGGACACATCTCAAGAGGAGTAACAATGACAAAACTACTTCAAAAATCAACCACCACCGCCAAGTGTAGTTGCAAGGGTTGCACAAACTCCGCCACCAGCTACATCTTGGCAAAACAAAAAGTATACCTTTGCGACAGTTGCTTCGAGCGCATTGCAACCGAGGCAATTTCCCGTCGCACACCAAAAAGTCCTCAAAACACAATCAAACGCAAACTAGACAAAAAACAGGAGGAAATCAATGGCTAAAAAACTCACCGCCAAGGAAAAGGCACTTCAACAACAACGCTTTGCCGAAGATGTTGTTGCCGATGTCAAACAAGACTTTGCAAACCGCCAAAACTTCCGCAGGCCGTACGAGCTTGCTTGGCAACTTAACATGAACTTTGTAATGGGCAACCAATACTGCGCAATCAGCCCCCGTGGCGCCATCGAGCAGGAGGAAAAGTACTACTTCTGGCAGGAAAAGCAGGTGTACAACCACATTGCCCCCATTGTAGAAACACGCCTCGCTCGACTAAATCGCGTCCGTCCAAAACCCGTTGCGCGACCATTTTCCAACTCCGACAAGGATATTGCATCGGCCAAACTCTCCACCAAAATTCTCGATTCGGTACACGATAAAACTCGTCTTGACGAAATTGTTACCGAAGTCACCTCTTGGAGCGAAGTGTGCGGTACTGCCTTTTACAAAATCGCTTGGGACAACGCCAAAAACGATGTAAAAATTATCGCATGCTCTCCATTCGAAATCTATCCCGACTCCAACGTCACCCAAACTGTGGAGGGGTGCTCGTCCATCATTCACGCCAAAGTGTACGATGCAACGGAAGTAAAAAACACTTGGGGCGTGGACGTGCGCGGACAAGATATCAAGGTGTTCAACATCAACTCTGTTGCTGGTGTTGGCGGTCTTGGATATAACTCCACCGTACCAAGCATATCTCAAGAGCAAAAGTCCAACCAAGTGCTGGTGCTGGAACGCTACACCAAGCCAACTGCCGAGTACCCAAACGGCAAGCTGGAAATTGTCGCTGGCGACACCCTTTTGTACTATGGCGATATGCCATTTTTGCTTGGCGAAGACAACGAGCGTACCTTCCCATTTGTAAAGCAAACTTCTACCGAGCAACCTGGTTGCTTTTGGGGCGCAAGCATCGTGGACCGCATTATTCCAATTCAACGTGCCTACAATGCCGTCAAAAACCGCAAGCACGAGTTTCTTAACCGCCTTGCAATGGGTGTCATGACCGTAGAAGACGGCAGTGTGGACTTGGACAACTTGGAGGAAGAAGGCCTTTCCCCAGGCAAAATTTTGGTGTATCGTCAGGGTTCCGTCAAACCATCACTTATGGATGCGGGCGATGTTCCCCACGATTTCAACCAAGAGGAAGACAGGCTTTTGCAAGAGTTTGTAACAGTATCTGGCGTGAGCGAATTTGCTCGCAACAGTACAACTCCAACCACAGTCACAAGTGGTGTGGCATTGCAACTGATTGCCGAGCAGGACGACACCCGCCTTGCAAGCTCCATCGATAGTGTCAAACTTTGTATCAAAAAACTGTCCAAGTACATCTTGCGACTTTACAAACAATTTGTAACAAACTCCAAACTTATGCGCTTTGTAGATAGCCAAAAAGGTGCGGAAATTTTCTACTTCAAGGGTAGCGATATCGGCTCCGACGACGTAGTTTTCGAAACGGAAAATCAGCTTACCGATACCCCTGCAACACGTCGTACAATGCTTTTCGATTTGCTCAATGCCGGCATTTTGTACAACAAGGAAGGCAAGCTTACGGAAAGCGCCAAAGCAAAAATTTTGTCTATGATGGGCTTTGGCAACTGGGATAACGCACAGGATATCACACAACTGCACATCGACCGCGCCCAAAACGAAAATGTCGATATTGCAAACGCCAAAATCTTGCCAGTAGACGACCACGCTTTGCACATCGAGGAGCACACAAGATTTGTAATTTCCAATTTTGGCATGACCGATCAATCTGCCATCGACAAGGTGCTAAATCACATTGCCGAACACAAAAAATTGCTTGCGCCACAAAGTAATATCTAAACAGCAAAAACACACCACGTATCCCCCAAAAATGCACATTTTACGCTCAAATTTGCACCAAAATTCAGGCCAATTGCGAGCCAAAACAATGGCATTTTTCCATTGATATGTTGCCAAGTTTTTATGGCAAAATCATCAACAAACATATCAATTTTACGCTAAACATTTATCACAAGGAGAAACAATGGACTACGGAAAATTTACCTCTGCCGAAGAACTTCTAAAGGGCTACAACGCTCTTGAAAAAAGCTTCACACAAAAGTGTCAACAGCTTTCCAACTTACAAAAACAACTGGGTACAAGCCAAACGCATGCCGACCAAACGGAGCAAGTTTTGCCACCCGTACAAACAGATGAAAACGTTGCTACAATCCCCGAAGTAGACACTTCGAGCAACCCACTCATCCCCACTAACGAGCAATTGCAACAATATCTCGAAAGCAACCCAACGCTTGCTTACAAGCTACTGCAATTGGCTAATCCCACCCCAACTGCACCCACGGTGATAACTGGTGGTGGGTCAATGTCTTTGGCTTTGCCATCCAAGCCCAAGACAATCAAAGAGGCAACCTTGATGGCACAAAAACTATTCGAATAAGGAGAACTAAATGATCACACTTACAAGTGCCGAAAACGCACTCAAAACACTTTATCTCGGCGTAGTAGCCGACCAACTCAACACAGCAGTAAACCCACTTCTTGCTCGATTTGAAAAAACTTCCAGCAACGTTTGGGGTAAGGAAATTCGCAAGCTTGCGCCATTTGGTATCAATGGTGGTATCGGTGCTGGCGACGAAGATGGCGAGTTGCCAAACTCTGCATCCAACAACTACGCACAATTTGTGCTCACTCTCAAAAACTTGTACGGCACAATCGAAATTTCCGACAAAGCAATTCGTGCTAGCGAAAACAACGCCGGCGCATTTGTAAACCTCTTGGAAGCGGAAATGGACGGCCTCGTCAAAGCATCCAAGTTCAACTTTGGCCGTATGCTTTTTGGCGATGGTAGTGGTATCCTTGCAAACGTTGTATCTCAAACAGGCAACACAATCAAAGTGGATTCTGTGCGCAACGTTATGGAAGGAATGCTAGTAGACCTTGTTCATCCTTCTGCTGACGTTGTGTACAAGGGCCGTCGAATTGTCGATGTCGACCGCGAAAACAAAACAATCAAAGTTTCCGGCGGTGCAATTGCTACAAACACATTTGCTTCTGGCGACTACATCACCATGCAAGGTAGCTTCAACAAGGAGCTTACCGGTCTTGGCGCAATCTTTGGCGATTCCGAAACATTGTACGGACTCAAGCGTTCGGAACACAAGTGGCTCAAACCACACAAGTTCGAAGCGGAGTACATCAGCGACACAGTTATCCAAAAGGCAATCGACGCCATGGAAGAAGTTGCTGGCTCCACAGCCGACTTTATCGTTTGCTCCGCAGGCGTAAAGCGTGCTTACCAAAGTTACCTTTCCAGTTGCCGTACTAACAGCAACGTTATGGATTTGGACGGTGGCTACAAGGCCATCACTTACAATGGTATCCCCATTGTTTCCGACCGTTTCTGCCCCGAAGGCACAATGTACGTTTTGAACACCAAAGACTTCCACCTTCACCAACTTTGCGATTGGCGCTGGTTGGAGGGCGACGATGGCAAAATCCTCAAGCAAATCAACGGCAAACCTGTCTACTCCGCAACACTTGTCAAGTACGTTGACCTAATTTGCGACAGACCAATTGGCCAAGCGGTAATCACAGGTATCACCGAGGAGTAACCCTAACATAACCAACACTAGACATCTGCAAAACGCCTCAACTCAATGCGAGTAGCAACTTTCAGCCCAACAGGGGTGCAGTTTTGCAATGTCCTAGAGTAGGTGTTGATGCCACACATTTTGTATTTGCATGCAAGCTTTGCGTAAAATTGCAAAATGTCAGCGCCACACCTACAATCAGCAAAAAAGGAGCAATAATGAAAGTTAGTCAAATAGCAAAAATTTGCAAAGAGTTGGCAAACTTGGATTTGCCACCCGATTGCTACCAAACAGATGGCGACTACACTCAAAACAGCTGTGCCGTGATGTTGCTTGCAGTTGCAAATGTTGTTTTGCAAGACTTGTACTGCAACTGGTCAACCGCGGTAGAAAAGGCCATCGTCACAAGCGAAAATGGCCTAATCAACACTCAAAATCTAAACATGTGCAACGTGGTGCGCCTAACGGACGGCCAAGGCAACGACCTTCCTTACAGATACACCGAGCGTGGCTTGTTTGTGGACTACGATGGCACGTTCAACTTGTTGTATGCAAAAATGCCCCAAGACGTGGATTGGAATGACGAGTTTAGTCTTCCCTCCCCAAGAATGACGCCACGATTGTTTGCCTACGGTATGCTTGGCGAGTACTTCCATAGCATTGGCGACACAATCCAAGCGGAACGATACCTATCCAAGTACAACGAGGCACTTTGCATTGCCACACGCAAAATTTCCTCCATCAAAATGCCCGCAAGGAGGTGGTGGTAGTGATATTTCCCACTCGCAAAAAGATTGCCAAAGGCAAAAGCGTAATGGCGGTTTGCGATTTCTCTTCCACCCAATCCACCCAAGGCAAAATTGCGATGAAAACTGCGGACAATATTAAATTTGTTGATGGCCTTACCTATGGCGGTGCATTTGTTGCCAAAAACGATGGTGCTTTTCAATACCTTGCAACAATCGATGGCGACAAGGCAATACTAAAACCCAACGGCTTGTCCATGGGTGTCCGCTTGTTTAGTCAATTTTCCGGCCTCAAAAGTGTGGTGTGGACTTTGGACGAAAACGCCAACACACTTGTAGTCGTAGGCAAAACCGCCACCTACAAGATTTACAGCGGAAACATTCAAAAGATTTCCGATGTGCTTTTTACAAGTCTTGCCGTATGCCAAAGCCGATTGTTCGGCCTTGAGGGCAAGCGATTGTACGTTAGCGCTCCCACGGAGATTACCTTCCAAAGTGACATTTGGGTGGATTTGCCCACCGAGTGTTGCGCACTTGTAAACAATGGCGAGTTGTATGCCATTGGTAACGACGTGTACAAAATCAAACTCGATGGGGAGGAAGGACACATCAAAATTTCCAAAATTTGTTCCAACGTGGGAGTGGTGCAAAGCGCAACAGTGTGCGCCTACGGCAACAAAATTATGTTTGTTGCCAACGACAAAGTCATGTGTTTGCAACATGGCGCAATCAAGCAAATTGCTGAGCTTAGTAGCACCCCAATTTGCGCAACAATGCACAACGGATTGTACTACGTAAGTGGCAAAGTTGGTGGTGCAGACACATTGATTGGCTACAATCCTCACAATGGCAAAATGTCGAAAATACACCACGTGTCCGCGAAAAATTCCTATTCTAACGGCACAACATTGCTTGTTAGCAATGGCTCAAGTGGCTTTGAGCTAACCACTTCCGCAAAGGCAAGTTGTTGGAAAAGTCTACCCATCAACTTCGACAATCAACACACAACCAAGCACCTACACAGGTTGCTTGTCAAAACGGCAACAGATGTAGACATCATCATCCATACCGATACATCCCGCACCTACCACGTCAAAGGCAAGGACGCATTGCAATCCATCTTGCTTGTTGGCCATGGCACAAACATCACGTTGGAGATTTGTTGTTCGGGCGTTTTGGCCGTCAAGTATTTGGCGTTGTCCGCTCGTCCAAGTGAGGTGTGCGTATGAGTAACATTACCCCCGAACGCGCTCAAGAGTTGCTCGAGCAGTATCAACAACTCAAAAAAACAATCTTGGATATCGACAAAAAGTATTCCTTGAACTACCAAGAGCCACAGTTGGATTTGCCTCCAACGCTTGGCTTACAACCAATGGAATTTGTTCCCAAAACGGAGGAAGAACTACGCGCCCTTGCCACAACGGATGTAACTCCCACACACCAAAACAAGGTGCGAACCTTCGAGCAAAGTTATCTACGCCAAAGGCAAAGTTTGGAGGGCAAAATGTTCCGCCTTTCGGAAAGCTCCCGCAAAAAACTTGCCGAACTACTAACCGACTACAACGTGGATATCAAAAAACTGCGCAGGCGTATGGTAAACAACGGCCTGATTTACTCCTCGGTGGTAACCCAGCAAAACGACAACGCCTTGCAGGAGTACAACGACAAAGTTACCCACACAACTAACCACTACGACAATTTGCTACAACAAGCAAATACTGACTTGATAGCGTTGGAAAACCGCTACGAGCAGGGTATTGTTTCCTTGCAGGCAGAGCTTGCCTCTCGCATTGACGAGCAGTACAAGGACTTGTTGTATCGTCAAACAAAGGATGCCGAGCGCATCGAAAAGTACAACAAATCCCTTGCCGAAAAGGAAACCAAGTACCAGGCAAGTTGTCAAAAGGCGTTGGAGTATGCTCGTCAAGCAGAGTGGGAACGCGCTTTGAAGGCGGCGGAACTACACGCACAACTGGGCGAAAGTGGTGTCGAAGCACAAAAAATCACCGAAAAGTATCACTACTGCCAACAATTTTTTTCATATTGGCGTCGTGACGAAGCATTACTAGTAGTCACAAATGATGGTTTTCTTATTGCGCATCTTGGTAACTACTACAACTCGTTGATTGATTGGATCAATACTGTGTTGTTACCAAGTTAGTGCAAAACTGTCGATATGTAACAAAAATGTTGCAAAAACACAACAAATTTGGCAGTACTACACAAATATTTGCAAATATATCAAATGTGGAGTGGGCAAGTTGCCCACTCTTTTTACTGTCTATGTTCCAAAAACACTTGAAAAATATCTTTGGATATTGTATAATAATTTATATGATTGACAATGGGCGACTGTTGTTTGCCCCTAAAAACAAAGGAGGGAGAACTTTATGAGATATCAAAGTTCCTCAGCTATATCCTACTTTTTTAGAAACTTTTGGAAATACATCTACATTGTGCTTCCCGTTGCTGCATTTATGGCTGTTTTTGCTGACTATGGTAGCGAAACTGCATTTTTGCAAGCTTGGACTGGTGGCACCTTGACAAAAGAAAACTACCTCCAAGAAATGATGCACGGAATGTCTCTTATCAACCAAGCGGACACAATCTTGTTTGGTGTAATTTCCTTTGTGCTTTTGGCGGTTGCCTTCAGTTTTTTGGTAGTAAAAGTTTCTCGTCACATGCGCGTTGGCGGATTTTCCCTTTTCCCACTAAAGTCCGCAATGAAAGTTATGCCATCCATGCTACTTTTCTGCGCTTGCTTTGCTGTGGCATTGCAACTTTTGCAATTTGTAACCTTTGGCGTTGTGTTTGCACTTGGACAATTTTTGCCAGTAAACGTGGTTATCCCCATTGGCCTTGCAGGATTGTTCTTGGATATCGTAATAGTGGTGTATTTCTGGATGTTGATGCTACTTGCATTCCCTCTTTCCTATTCGGAAAGCTACCCATTTAACGTTGCATTGTCCTACTCCATTCGCGAAATGCAAAATCACCGCGGTATTTGCATTGGCCACGCTGTTGCGTATGCATTTATTCACGCGTTGGTTGTTGCGCTGGACTGGGTTTTGCCAGTTGCAAGCGTTGTGGTACACGCATTGTTCTACATTTTTGTAATCTACTACGTTCCTTGTTTGGCATTTACAATTCACCACAAATCTCTTGGTACCGAGCGCAAAGATATCTCTCGTGTACTCATCGGCTAAGGAGGGCAAAATGTTATTTTCTAAAACTGTTCGCATAGCCCTTGCCAATTGGAAGGCATTTCTCAAATCCCTATTGTTCCAATTTATGGCCCTTGGTTTGTTTTTGTCACTTGCAATATTTGCATTTGGCCCCATCGCACACGACGTTTTGAACGCCTTTCAATCCAATGGCGTAAACGATACAATCGCCCACACCCTTCAATCTTTGACAGAAGGCACATTCAACGCGGAACACTTCCTCAACGATGACCTCAAGAACCTCACTTTGAGCATCAAACATGCGTTTGAGTCGGTGCCCAACATGTGGAACCGCGTGGAAGTTTCCGTTGTGATTTGCATTTTGGTGTACTTGTTGTACCGCTTTTTCGTATCCTTTACCGATGTGGCAGTAGGACACCAAATTGACGAATTTATGAGTTCCAACACCGAGCGCCCATTCAGTTGGTTTTTGATCAAAAAGGCATTTAGATCCACCAAGTTTGTTGGATTGCAAATGATGATTGCAATTGTTGCCGACACATTGATTGTTGGTGCAAGTGTAGCAATGTCCGTCATCTGTATGCTAATTTTTGGTTGGTGGGCAATCATTCCGGTGCTTGTTATTGGTATATTTTTGTACGCAGTGCGTCACGCGTTTATGGCATTTTGTTTGCCATCGGTGGTGCGCAACGACACAACCAGCACCAAGGTTGCTTTCCGCCAAGGCCTTGCGCTTGCGGTGCAACACTTCAACAAAATTTTCCTTCGCACATTGCTTGTGATCGGTGTGTTGGCAGTAACAACAGGCATTGCATATCTCTTCAACGAAAATCGTTGGATTGCCCTTGCAATCGATGCCGTAATCAACTTTGTTTTGTTCTTCATTCTAAAGTGTTTGAACTTTGTGATGTACTACGAAGTTAACAACCAACCATACTTCTTCAAACCTATTTTGTTCGAAGGCACCGAGCAATACATCAAAAGAGCCAACCGCAAAAACAAAAAAAGCAAATAATACTACAAAGGACTTGGAGTTTTCCAAGTCCTTTATTTTTTGCCAACGTGTTCACTTTGCCCCTACCACCCCAAAACAGTTGTAATTTTTGCCAATTTGGTGTATACTTTACTTGTCAAAATTGGTGCATATTTCCATTTGTGCGCAATTTTTGTTCTTTTCGACCACATTCGTTGCATGCTGTGCTTTGCAAGATGCAACTTTTGATATATCTTACAACTTTTATACCCCAAAAAAGCAATCCCAAGTGATTGTCTTTTTGTGCGACTTTTTTATGAGGTAACATGAAAACTAACAAAAAACAAAACACTCGTGGCAACACCTTGAATCAAGGCCCAACCACAAATCTATCTTTAACTCAACAACCAAAGGGTGCAAGCAAGGCCCCAAGCAAGAAAAAGGCAGACAAGCAAAAGCCACAACAACCCAAGTATGGCAAGTTGCCCCTTGCAATGAACAATCTCAAGCCTATGCAAGCGCCCGCTCAAAAGCCTGCTTACGAGCCAGCTCCAATCAACAGCAAACTTAAGGTTATCTTCCTTGGTGGTGTTGGCGAAATTGGCAAAAACATGACTTTGTTCGAGTTTGGCAACACAATGGTGGCATTGGATGTCGGCATGACCTTCCCCGGTGCGGAAAGCCCTGGTGTAGACGTGATCATTCCAGACGTGACCTACCTTGTGGAAAACCAACACAAGCTCAAGGGTATTTTGATAACTCACGGCCACGAGGACCACATTGGCGCATTGCCCTATGTCGTTGCAAAGTTGGACAAAAAGGTGGATATCTACGGCACAAAACTAACCCTTGCCTTGGCGGAAATCAAGCTTGCCGAGCACAACGTTTTAGACAAGGTAAACCTTGTTCCCGTTGCGGACAAATCGGTGGTTGCCGTTGGCGACTTTACCGCCGAGTTCATTCACGTATCCCACTCCATTGCGGGTAGCTGTGCAATTTGCTTGCGCACACCTGTTGGTGCGGTGCTTCACACAGGCGACTTCAAAATCGACTACACTCCACTTGGCAACGAAATCATGAACATCAACCGCATTGCGGAAATCGGCAAACAAGGTGTACTTTTGATGTTGTCCGAGTCCACCAACGTGGAAAAACCCGGCTACACCTTGAGCGAATCTATCGTTTCCGACAAGTTTATGCAAATCTTCCAAGAGGCAAAGGGACGTCGAATTATCGTTGCAACCTTTGCATCCAACGTGGATCGTCTTGGTATGATTATCGAGCTTGCCAAAACTTTCAAACGCAAGATTGCCGTTTCTGGCAAAAGCATGCTCAAGTACATCGAAACTTCCGCACGTGTTGGACACTTGAATGTGGACAACGACATCTTTGTGGACATCGACAAAATTGGCAACATCGACGATGGCAAATTGGTAATTTTGTCCACCGGTAGCCAAGGCGAGCCAATGTCCGCTTTAACACGTATGGCAAGTGGCGAGTTCAACAAAGTGCAAGTGGGCGAAAACGACACAATTGTCATTTCCGCAACACCAATCCCCGGTAACGAGCGCGCAATCAGCAACGTTATCAACAAATTGTACCGCCTTGGCGCACAAGTAGTGTACTCTGCTTTGGGTGCTGTGCACGTTTCCGGACACGCCTGCCAAGAGGAACTAAAACTTGTGTACACACTTGTAAAACCCAAGTACTTTATCCCTGTGCACGGCGAGTACCGCCACCTCAAGCAACATGCCGACTTGGTAACAAAACTCAAACACAAACCAGCTAACGTAATCATTCCAGATATCTGCGACTGCATCGAAGTGGACAAAAACACCTTCAAGGTGCTTGGCAAGGTAGAGGGCGGTAACGTGATGGTGGATGGCTTTGGCGTAGGCGACGTTGGTAACATCGTCATCAAAGACCGTCTTTCCTTGGCGGAAGAGGGCATCCTTGTGTGCGTTGTGGGCATGGACAAGTACTCCGGCCAAGTTGTCGGTAGTGTGGAAGTTACCTCTCGCGGATGCTTCTTCGATGAGGAAGGTACCAGCCGTATTGACGAAATCAAAAAGATTGTCCTTGCGGAAATTGCCTCACAAAACGCAACAACCATTGCTTCCATCAAAACAGTAATCCAACGTACCTGCAAAAAGTACTTCCGTCAACAACTCAAGCGCAACCCAATGATTTTGCCAGTAATTTTGGAAGTATAGAGTACAGCTCTTGCAAATTTAACTTTGTAAATAGGCTCCCACTTTGGGGGAGCTGTCAGCGTTAGCTGACTGAGAGGGAAGTACTCAATTTACTTCAATCCTAATTTTTACTCTTAGTTTTTTACAATTTTCCCTATGCCATCACTAAAGCTTATTGAGCAATTTGCTCGCAAAAACTACATACCTGTGATGTTGGACGACACCAAGGAATTGCTTTTCGACACCGTTGCCAAGTGCCAACCCAAACGCATTTTGGAAATTGGCACAGCCATTGGCTACTCTGGTATCGTGATGCTTTCCGCATGCGAAACTGCAACGTTGAACACCATCGAACTGTTGGAAAGTTCCGCCAACATGGCACGCGAAAACTTCCGCGAGGCGGGTGTGATGGACCGAGTTACCATCTTTCTTGGCGACGCGCGGGAAATTGTGATGCAACTAACAGGTAGCTACGACTTTATTTTTATGGACGGCCCCAAAGGTCAGTACGAGGTGTTTTTGCCATACCTAACGGACTTGTTGGAAGTGGGTGGCACACTTGTTTGCGACAACGTTTTGTACAAGGGCCTGGTGGAAAACGTCCCCGAAAACAAACGTCACAAGCACATTACAGTTGCACGCAACATGAATGCATTTTTGCACGACATCACAACAAACTCACGCTACCAAACGGAGCTTTTCCGCATTGGCGATGGCGTAACAATATCCAAAAAATTGAGCTAAACCTATGAACATCAATCACATCGAACTTCTTGCCCCTGCGGGCAACATGGAAAAACTAAAAACCGCCTTTCACTTTGGCGCAGATGCGGTGTACCTTGCCGGCAAACGCTATGGACTTCGTGCCTTTGCAGACAACTTTACCGACGACGAGATTGCCCAAGCGGCAAACTACGCCCACAGTCTTGGCAAAAAGGTGTACGTAACACTTAACATCTTTGCCCACAACCCCGATTTCGAAGATCTCAAGGACTACCTAAAGGTATTGGAAAATGCCAAAGTGGATGCCGTACTTGTGTCTGACGTGGGCATGTTTAGCTTCGTCAAGCAAAATTGCAACGTGCCCATTCACATCTCCACCCAAGCCAACACAACCAACAAACACGCTGTAAAGTTTTGGACGGAGCAAGGTGCAGAACGTGTTGTTTTGGCACGCGAAGTCAACCTCAAGGAAATTGCCAACATCCACAATTTTTGCCCACAAACGGAGCTGGAAATCTTTGTGCATGGCGCAATGTGCATCAGCTATTCGGGCAGATGTTTGATGAGCAACTACCTAACCAACCGCGATAGCAATGGTGGCGCGTGTGTTCAAGCCTGCCGTTGGGCGTGGGAAGTGAGGGAAGTGGGCCGTGACGACTACATGCCCGTCATGGAGGACGACCGCGGTACCTACATCTTCAACTCCAAGGATATGAACATGCTTGCGCATTTGCCACAAATCATCAATGCAGGTGTTGTAAGTTTAAAAATCGAAGGCCGAATGAAGTCCCCCTTCTATGTAGCAACAGTTGTAAATGCCTACCGCAGAGCTTTGGACGCCATTGCAAACGATACATTTACCGAAGAATTGATTTGCGAACTCAATGCCGAACTAGACAAGGCATCTCATCGTGCCTACACAACCGGTTTCTACTTTGACGAGCAAGAAACTCGCCAATACTACCCATCCAGCCGTGCGGTTGAGGAGTACAAGTTTATTGCCGTAGTAAAGGAAGTTGGCGATGGCTTCGTAGTAGTGGAGCAACGCAACAAGTTTGTTGTTGGCGAAACTCTGGAAACACTTTCCGTAACGGCGGACACCAACAAATTGTTTACCATCGACTACGCCTTGGACGACAAGGGCAACAATGTGGAAGTTTGCAACAAAGTGCAACAACTGCTAAAAATCAACTGCCCATATAGCCTTGCCGTTGGCGATCTATTGCGCAAAAAGAACTAACAATAAAAGGAATTAACAATGAGTTTTATTGATTCGTATAAACAACTAGAAAAAATATGTAACGAAATATACAAAAACAACCATGGCGTTTCCGCATACATTGATGAAATGATGAGTATTTCATTTGCAAGTCGCTATGTTTCAAGTTGGAAGGACGATCTAAAACGGTTAAAACATTATCGCTGGGTTCGCAATCAAATTGTTCATGAACCTGGTTGCACCGAAGAAAACATGTGCGATACTGCTGATATCCAATGGCTAAATAACTTCTATGCCCGAATCATGACGGGAAATGATCCATTGGCATTGTATCGCAAAGCAACAAAACCACAAAAAATAATTAACGACAAATGCGACTATGTTACTGCTAAACAAACAGCATGTTACAAGCCAGACTATTTCCCAGAACAACAAGATATCAGTCCTCCAAACGATAAAAAAACTAACAACCGCGATAAAAATAATAAATCATCCGACGGAATAGCAGTGTTCCTTGGTGTATTTTTTATAATTGTTGTCGTAGTACTTCTCGTAGTTGGACTAAGTTGATTATTTTTTTCGAACATATCCATCAACATCAAAAAAGCACACCAATTGCGGTGTGCTTTTTGTTTAGTATTTTGTTGTTAGATATCTTCCCTACCAAGCAAAATGATGCCGGCAAAAAAGTTCAAAAATATCCAAGTGCAATGTTTAAAACCTTTGGATAGTTTTGTGCCATTTTTCATTGCGTGCAAAATCTTTTTGCGCATTGGCAACATCCAAAACAGCGGAACAAGTCGCAAAGCAACCAAATTTAGTTGCACAAAGTACATCACATCCAAAATATCGCTTGCTTTCAAGTATTGCAACTGCTCTTGCAACTCGGGATAGTCTTGTCGTAGTATTTGCAACATTGCCTCTGCATCTGCTAGGTAGTCGGTTGTGATGCTTTTAAAAAAGTATACCAAAGCATTGCAAACAACAAACACAATGGAAAACAACATCAGTAGTGTTATTCCCGTCTTAAACCCCTTTGGTATGGTTTGTGGTTGTGTGTCTTGCACAAGATTTGTTTGGTCAGTAGTGGTGCTATCCACCGCAAGTGTAGCCGAAGTATCAATTGCTGTGTCTACTTGTGCACAATTTGCGCAAAGATCCAAATTGTCTTCCATTTCGCATCCACATTTAGGACAGTTTTTCATAGGTAAACTCCCGTGTTATTGGTGGCACGTTTAGTCATTTTTCTCACAGCATAGCATGATGATACCTGCAACAGTATTAACAAAAATCAATGTGCAAATTTTGTACGCCAATGTTGTGGGCATGCCTTCCTTGCTCTTTTTGAAGTAGTTTATTGTCATGGGCACAACCCATGCTGCACTTAGCGAAAGTATCCAAAAGTACACAGAGAAGAAGGAAAATACCAAGTATCCAGTTTCTGGTTCGTCTGGAGTAAATGTAAAGCCGGCTTCCACCATCGTGTGGTACATTTCCTCCGTCCAGTTGGATGCCAAGGATGTAAACAAAATTGCAAAAACGATGAGCATTACCACCGATGCGCAACTCAGCAAAAGAAACACTTTGTTAACAGTGGTAGGGCCTTTGCTGTAGAATGGATTGTAGGATCTGCTTGGTTTGTTTACTGGACTTGGTGCATCGACAGTGCTTTGTGGGCTTGGTTGTTCGGTTTGTTGCCAAGAGCCACATCTCGAACAGTATACGCTTGTGTCTGTCAATTCATTTCCGCATTTAGGACAGTTTTTCATAGTCTACCTCCGTAAATATAGTTTAGTCTGCAAGACTTATTATAGATATATTATATCATGCGTGGGATGGTGTCAAGATGTTTGGCAAAATTTGCACCAAATAATTGCAAAAAGGAATTTTTCCCTCAGCTTTTAGCTTGGCAATTAAAAAAGAACAGGCATTGTTTGTGCCAACTGCAAAAGGCCACATCAAGTGGAAAATTTTGCAATTCCAAACAATTTTTTGTAAAAAAAAGCCCCTTGCAAAATTGCAAAGGGCAGGTTGTTTTGTGCTAGATATCTCTTTGGCAAAGCAAAACGATACCCAAAATTACGTTTACAAAAATCAATGTGCAAACCTTAAAGCCGGTAGAAAGAGTAGTGCCGTTCTTCATTGCTTTTAGGATGTTTTTGCTCATTGGCAAGCGCCAGCAAAGTGGGATCAAGCAACAAACCGCAACAATAATAACCATTGTTTTAACGATTTCTGCAAATTGAGCAATATCAATTACCTCAAAAACTTCCGCTACGCTTGGGTCTTGTGCAATCATTTGGTCGACATATGCTTGCATGTCCGCTTGAGTAATGGACAAACCCCCAACAAGAACTCTTCCTGCATCAATAAAAACGGTTGCGATTGCAACAATCAACAAAATCTTGATGATGATTTGCATAGTCTTGGAAAGCAGAGCAACTGGCTTAACATCGTCGTAGTAGGGACTAGCCACTGTGCTTGAGTAAAATGGGTCATCTTGTTTGGTACCGCAAATTCTGCAAAAGCTTTCGTCATCTGCAATAGCGTTACCGCAATTTTTACAGTATTTCATTTGTAACCTCCAAATTTGATGTTAATTCCATTATATCACTTTGATTTTGATTGTCAATACCCAAATTCAATTTTTGCCAATTTCAAGTGCGGTTTGTAACGCGCCCTTGGCAAAAATGTCCACATTTTCCGCCTGGTGGGTTATTGTCAAACTTTCGCCAGACGTGCCAAAAACAACCACGTGTCGCCCAAAATTGCTACCAACACGCAAACTGTGCACAGTAACTTTGCTAAATTCCCCTCTTGCTTTCAATATGTTTGTTGCAAGCATTTTTGCCGTACCGCTTGGGCTATCAATCTTGTTTTTGTGGTGAGTTTCCACAATTTCGCAGTCCCAATTGCAATCTTGTGCCAACTGCTTGCAAACCTTTTCCAACATCATTATGCCTTGGCAAAAGTTATCCTTTGCAACAACGGCAACTTGTTGCGCAAGCTCATCAATCAGTTGCAACTGACTTCCGTTGCGCCCCGTCACACCAGTTACCAACGGACAACAATGCAACTTGCAAAACTCCACAACGTCCTTTGTTGCGCTCGGCAAAGCAAAGTCTATTGCAACGTCCACCTTGTCGAGTGGACTAACATTCCAATTTTTGTCAATTTGCCAAATGTTGTGACCTTTTGCAAGTCTAACAACGGCGCTACCCACGCGTCCCTTTGCGCCAAACACAGCAATGTTCACCCTAGTACCTCGTCAACAAGATTTTTTGTGCGCAAGTTTGCCTCTGTCAAGGGCAATCGCAATTCTGCCGAAGCAAACACGCCCAATTTGTACAACATGTATTTGATGGCCACAGGGTTAACTTCCGTCATGGTCAGTCGTGCAAGCCGTTTGAATAGTGCCACCTGCTTTTTGGTGAGCAATCCGCCGAACATGTCCTTTACCAACTGCGGATGTGTATTTGCCACAACGGAAACACATTTGTCTACTCCCAAATCTACAAAGTGGTGTGCAAAGCACTCGTTTCCACAGTAGACGGTGGTAAACTTTTGCAAACTTTTGGTGTAACTTAGGTCCTTGCCGGCATCCTTGACGGTCACTCCCAAGTGGGATAGCATCTCCACAACGTCCAACGGCAAAACGTACCCCACACGACTGGGCGCATTGTAAATCATGATGGGCAAAGTTGTTTCGTGCACCAACTTTTTGACGTGTTCAAGTAGTCCAACTGACGTGCACTTGCAAAAGGCGGGCGGACTAATCAACAAACCGTCCACACCAAGTTTGTTCGCCCAAGCAACTTGGCTTACCGCTTCGCGCGTGCCCACGCCATCAATGTTTAGCCAAATGGGCAGATTGCAAAGTTGTCTTGCAACTGTAACAAGCAACTTCTTTTCGCAGGGGGAAAGTAACATTCCTTCCCCAGTTGCGCCCGCCACAAGCAATCCGCTAGCTCCACCTTGTGCTTGATTTTGCACAAGTTTGCCAAAACTTTCCATGTCAATTTTGCCATCAACAAATGGTGTGGCCAACGCTGTGATGATTTCACTCATAACTTTTCTCCAAAACACATTGCAAAATTTCGTAGGCATTGTAGCTTGCGCCACGCAAAACGTTGTCCGCCACTACAAACATGTTGATGCCGTTAGCCGTTTGGTCGCGCACAATCCTGCCCACACCCACGTACTTGCTACCCCGCACACACATTGGCATTGGTAGCAAATTGCTATCCTTTTGGTCAAATGTCAAAATGTCGCGTCCACCTTGCAACGATTTTTGCACCTGCTCTATGGTAAAGGGACGCTCAAATTGCACGTTAACAAATGCCCCATGTCCCACGCTCACAGGCACGCGTGCACAAAAACAGTTGATGGCTATGTCCGTTTGCAAAATCTTGGCGCACTCATTTTGCATTTTGATTTCCTCTGTGGAGTAGCCACTTTCCGTCACGCTCCCAACAAGAGGTATCACATTGTTTGCAATGGGGTGCGCAAAAGCACGTAGCTTTCCGTATCCACGATTTTCCTGCAAGTCTAGCAGTCCATCGCGTCCAGCGCCACTTGTCGCTTGATAGGTTGCAACTGTTGCCTTGTTTGGCACAAGACTTTTCAAGCAGTCAAGGGCCATTGCCACCTGTATGGTGGTGCAATTGGGATTGGCAATAATCTTGCTTTGGCCAATGGTGTGTTTGTTTATGCTGGGCACAACCAACGGCACGTCTTTGTGCAATCTAAAGTAGCTACTGTTGTCTATGCAAGGGACGCCCAACTTTGCCAACTGCGGAATGTATTGCTTGGCAACGTCCTCGTTAGCCATAAACATGGCAACGTCCGGCAAGCTTTGCAGGATGTTTTCCGTTGACATAACTGTGTACCACTTTGCACCGTAGCACACACGCTTGCCCACCGACTTGTTTCCGTACAGTTGCAAGGTTGCATTTGGCAAATTTCTCGCAAGGATATCGCACAAACTTTCCCCCACAAGCCCCGTTGCTCCCACAATGGCAATTTTCATACAATTCCCCTTTGGAGTAGTGTATTTTGATGTCCGCCACAAAATACCCCCAACCTCGACAAATTTTTCGCCAATATTTCCAAGTGGAAAACACGCAAACTTCAACCACCATGATTGCGCGAACTTTGCCCAAACGAGCATTGCGCCACTTCGTAGGGGTGTCCTCGACTGCCCGCAAACTACCACCAACCCAATCCAACCGCAATAATTTCATTGTAGGGCGGGGGTTTACTCCCGCCGAAATCTAAACAACCACCAACCCACTTTCCGCAAACCGTATTTACATATAAATAATTTATAAAAAACCATCAAATGTGTTGAAAAATATTTGCAAATTTGGTATAATACCCAAAGATATACTGAAAGGTATGGCATTTTGCCAATCTAAAGGAGTAATTTGATATGAATTTTAGAAAAATCGCGCTAGAAAACGAACGTTGTGGACACGTTACAAAGCGCCTCAACCGTCTCAATACATGGAAGTTCTTCCAAGTTCTCTACCGCGAAAACATGTGGCGCGTGTTTGGACTTAACTTTTTGGTGCTTTTGTTGATTGCGCCAATCATTGTTATGATGTTTATCTCCGCACAAAAGGTGCTCGAGCTTCAACAAACACTTCCCACCATTGGCGATCAATTTTCCACAGGTGCTTGGGTAGGTGTAGATTCCGTATTCCAAAACCAAAAGTTCCAATTGGAAGTTCAATATGGCTGGATTACAGTTGCTGTATCCATTGTATCATCCTTGATCCTTTGTGGGTGCTTTGCAGTAATCCGCGATGGTTTTTGGACAGGTAAACTTGCAACAGTAGGTGTTTTGCGCAGTTTTGTTATGGGTATCAAAGCAAGCTTTTTGTACGCGCTTGTTAGCGAAGTAATCATTGCTTTTGCTGTGTTTGGTATTTTGACATTTATCAACGCTCAAGTTGTTGCTCCATGGCTTACAGTTGTGCTTGCAATACTCATGTGCATTGCATTGTTGTTTGTTGTAGCATACTTGCTCATTTTGTGTAGCGTTGCAGTAACCTACAAACAAAGTGTTGGTGCAAACTTGCGCGATGCATGGCTCCTCATGTGGCTCAACACCGTTCCAAACATCATTCACGTTTTGATTGCAGTTCTTCCTGTTGCTTTGTTCCTTCTTACATCTGGCGGAATGCTCCAAGGTCTTGTGATGGCATTCATCATGATGTTTGGCGCAATGTACGTTCCACTTGTATGGCAAAGCCACATGATGCGCACATTTGCATTGTTCCACCCAGTTGAAACAAAGAAAAAGGGCAAAAAGGGCAACAACAAACAAGTAAGCGTGGAACCTCAAGGTGCATAACAAATGAACAAAAGTTATTCTGTAATTGCCAATAGTTACGATAACCTCACACACAACGATTGCGACTACAATAGCTGGTCGCAATATTTGTTTACGGTTGCCAAACGTCACAATGCCAAAAGTGTTGTAGACCTTGCTTGTGGCACAGGCAAAATGACGCAACTACTTTCCAAACGTGGATTGCAAGTTGTAGGTGTGGACAGTTCTAGCGAAATGCTAGACGTTGCCACACAAAAGTGTCGTGCAGTGTTTGTCAAGCAGGACATGCAAAAGCTCAAGCTTCCCAAGCCTGTGGACATGGCCGTTTGCGTCAACGACGGCACAAACTACATTGCTCCCCAGGACTTGGTTGCATTTTTCCAAGCAGTTTCCGCCAATTTGAAAAGTGGCGCCCCCTTTGTGTTTGACGTATCTTCGGCACACAAACTGCAAAACGTGGTGGGCAACAACGTCTTTTTTGTGGATGACGAGCAAAAAACATTGCTCTGGACAAACTCCCTTGGCGAAAACACCGTCACAATGAACTTGACAATGTTCACCAAATGCGGAGCAACCTACACTCGCAGTGACGAAAGCCACACTCAACACATTCATACCCAACAATTCGTGGAAGATTGTTTGAGTCAAGCAGGTTTCACTTTTGTGGAAGTTACCGCCGACTACGGCAAAACTCTCACAGCCGATGCCCTTCGCATCACATTTTACGCAACCAAAAACTAAACCAATTTCAATATCAAACAGTTCTTTGCGATTGTCATATCGTAGTTGCTGATTTGATAGCAATGTCACCAAAGCCTCTCACTTTGGGAGAGGTGGCATGCGATAGCATGACGGAGAGGGCAACTCTCTTGTCACATGGAATTAACATCACAAAATACAAAAAAGGGAATGCACAACTATGCCATCAATTCTCACAAAAGCAATCATCGAAAATGCCGTTATCATCTCGGCAGTAGAAAGCAAAGCTTTGGTTAACAGAGCTATCAAAATCCACAACCTTTCCCCAGTTGCAGCAGCGGCTCTTGGTCGTGCGCTCACAATGGCAGCTTTGATGGGCAAGGAACTCAAAAACGAGGACGACTACCTCACAGCAACCATCAATGGTGGTGGCCCACTTGGCACAATCACAGTTTGCGCCGATGGCAAAGGTCGCGTAAAGGGCACAGTATCCAACCCCGTTGTGGAAACAACCTTGCGTGCTGATGGCCACTTGGACGTTGGCTCAGCAGTTGGTCGCGATGGTGCAATCACAGTCATCAAGGATTTGGGCCTCAAGCAACCTTATGTTGGCACATCCAAAATTATCAGTGGCGAAATTGCCTCCGACTTTGCCTACTACTACGCAACAAGCGAGCAACAACCTTGCGGTGTAACACTTGGTGTTGGCCTCAAAAAGGGCAGATGTAAGTCCGCGGGTGGCGTGTTTGTTCAAGTAATGCCCAACTGTCCGGAAGATTTGCTTTACCGCTTGGAAACAGTTATGTACGCCATGGACGAAATGAGCTATCAATTTGATGGCTCCACAGCGGAACAAGTTATCAAACGTTTCTTTGGCGAGTTCAACCCCGTGTTTACCGAAACACAAGTTGTCAAGTACAAGTGCAACTGCGGAAAGCGCAAGATTGACAACGTTGTAAAGGGCCTTGGCAAAGCCGAAGCTCAATCCATCATCGACGAAATTGGCCAAATTGAAATTTGCTGTCACTTCTGTGGCAAAAAGTACACCTACGGCCAAGCTGAAATCGACAAAATGTTCAAAACAAAGAAATAACCAAATATTTCTGGGGTAAACAAATTGAAACTGACTAAACAAACAATCTCCACAATTTTGCGATTTGCTACATTCGCTTTCGCACTTTGGGGCGTGGTAGAAGCCGCCAATGGCGAATTTATGGCGCGCAACACATTTATGTACTAC
>JAZRHU010000044.1:0-21115 GCA_045644945.1 Candidatus Fimimonas sp.
AAGCGGTCTTAGGAAGACAATGGGTCTTACCAACTCCTTGGCTCACAGAACGACATGGCTACGATCCGACTTCCATTGTTTTCGCAATCGGGAGCTACGTTGTTTTCCGCAACAACTGCACCTTCGGTGTGGCCTGTTGCTGGGATGGATTCTGTTACAAAGTGGTAGCAACCAATGCGATTGCAGTAGTAAGTGAATACGCCTTCCTTGGTGCAGGTTGGTTGTTTAGTAACTCTGCCTTCGTCCATATCGTGGCCAAGTGCTGGGATAACCTTTTGGTTTTGCAAAATTGCACCACAAACGGAACATTCCAAACCATCGGTGTAGCCAACGAATGTACATGTTGGATCAAAACCGTGAACGATGGACTCGGTGTGGTCAGCAAGAGGAAGTGTTACAGTTGTGCTAGAAAGTTTGACGTCGCAAGTTTCGCAATGAACAACCAATTCGTAGGAACCATGAGCATAGCATGTGGATTCTACTCTGTTTTCTTCCACAGCTTGGCCGGCTTTGTGACCAAGTGCATCAACGGATTTTGTTTCGGTAACATCGCAAGTTGCACATTCGCGAGCAAGTTCGCCCTTAGCTTCGCAAGTTGGTGCTTTTGTTTGAGCCCAATCGCTAAATTTGTGACCAAGCGCTGGGATTGTTTGTTGTGCGACAAAAACTGCACCACAAACGGAGCACTTTTCGCCGGAAGTTAGACCAGCTTCGGTGCATGTAGCATCACGGCCTGCAACAGTTTGTTTGTTGTGGCCAAGTTTTTCGATTTTTTCAGTAAGTGTATGGTTGCAACCTTCGCGTTGGCAGGAATATGTGCGTACACCATCCATTGTGCAAGTTGCAGGTGTTGTTACAACGCCTTGATCCATGTTGTGGCCAAGTGCAGGAACAATTGTTTGAGCAACAATCACTTCGTTACATACTGAGCAGTGTTTGCCTGCTGTTAGTCCTTCGGTTGTGCAAGTTGCTTCAACAGCAAGGTCGTCCACTTCGGTGTGAGCAAGTGCAGAAACTGTTGTTTGCGCAACAAGAATTTCGCCACAAGTGGAGCACTTTTTACCTTCGGTAAGACCTGTGCTTTGGCAAGTTGGCGCTACTGCGGACAAAACTTGTTCGGTGTGACCAGTTGCAGAAATAACCAAATCAGCATCGCTTACTTGTTTGCTGTCAACAATTTTTGCACCACAAACGCACAATTGGTGCGCTTTGGTACCATTTGTTGTGCAAGTTGCAGGAACTTCCGCAATGCTAACAAGAGCAACGTGGCCAGTTGCCTCTACAATTACAATGCTGTACTCGATTGTACCAGCTTGGTCGGCAAAGTTCTTGTCACAAACGGAGCAACTGTAGTACTTGATGTTACCATCTTGTGTACAAGTGGGCGCAACAGCTGCATGCTCGGAGATGTTGTGTCCAAGTGCAGGCGCAACAGTTTGTTCCTTTGTGATGGCATTGCCACCAAGGTCAAAGTAGCCATCGCAAACAGTACAATGTTTGTGGGCAATGACGCCATCTTGGGTGCATGTTGCAGATTGTGCAGACACATTTTCAAACGTGTGTTTGCCCAATTCGCAATCGCTTGCACATGCTGTGAGGGACAATACCATCACAAGCGCAAGAACAAGTGTCAGCAAAATACGAAAAGACTTTTTCATAGCGGATTCCTTCTTTCGTTATATTTTGCGCCATGGGTTGACGCAAGACCATTGTTTAGCTAAATATGTTACACAAATTGTTTTAGATAATGTTGCCACCGTTGGGGAGTTACCCCATTGATGACATGTAAATAGATAGACTTTGAGCAAGCAGATGCAAGAAATACCCACACCCTCTCCGTCAGTCTTACGACTGCCACCTCTCCCAAAGTGAGAGGCTTTTTTTGTTTTGCAAATAATTGTGCTGAGTTGTTTTTAGATGATGTTGCCACCGTTGGGGAGTTACCCCGCAAGCGACATATAATATTGTTGAATTTTTAGAAAGGCTCTCACCTTGGGAGAGCTGGCACGTAGTGCCTGAGAGGGCTGTTTGCCAATCCGCTACTTAGTGATATTGTCTATCATACCGCAAGCGACATATAGATATGGATATATTTACAATAAATATATATAATAAATGAATTATTTAGACCTTGAATTGAATAAAAATGGGACTAAATTTTGCCAAATTTTTTGGTGGAAAAATGGATCACTTGTTGTTTGAAAGCATTACAATTTTTTTGAAATTTGACACAAAAAAATTTTGAGTTGATGGACTTTTTTTAGGAAAAAATTTTTGGCGGATTGTTTTAGGAATGTTATAGACGTTGGTTTTTTGCAAAAAATGTTTGTTACCAGTAGCAATTGCTACTTTTGTGGAAAAGTGATGCCCAAAAAGTTAAAACCGCAAAAATGTTGTTCACTTTAGGGAGTCCTAAAAATGCCAATAGGCACTTGGGGCGCAAAGGCCCCAAATGCCTGTATTGGAATTTTTTAGAGAAGATTATTCAGCAATTTCAGCGTAAACAACTTCGATTGCTGTTACGCGTACTTGCTTACCATCGGAACCATTCTTAACGGATTTGAAAACAACAGATTGACCGCTTACTTCAACAGTTTTGTTGGAGAGGTCTGTAGTGCTGTTGCCATCAATTTGAAGGTATGCGTATGTACCTGTTTGTGTAGAAATCTTTACAGAAACAAGTTCGTAACCTGCTGGAACGGAGATTGTGATTGTACCAGCTGGTGTATCAGTTGCGTATACGCGGATGTGGTCGCCGTTGTAAGCTTTACCTGTGTTGCTACCACCGTTGATTTTAACGGAAACGTTATCATCAAGAGTGAAGGATTGTTTTGTTGTAGAGCTTGTCCAATTGAGAGCTGTGATGAGTTCCTTCATGGTCTTGCTTGCTGTGAATTGTTGACCAGCATTGCCACCAACGGAAGCATCGCAACGGTCGCATTTACCATTGCCATCAGCTTCGTCTGTGTGACCAAGAGGTTCGCCATTAACTTTGTCACAAACTGTGCAAACTGCAGCGTTCAAGCAGTCAGCAGGTGTAAATTCGTTACATTCGTGAACTGCCTTGATAACTACTGTAGCGCCTTGAGCGATTTGTGGTTTTTCGTTGTACATTGTAACTTTACCATCAACGGAAACGTAGTCACCAACACCAACTTGTGTACCAGCACGGAAAACAAGAATTCTGTTTGTGCCATCTGTTACGTAGAAGGACATGTTTTTGTAGTAAGAATCCCAAGCTTGGTAAATTTCGGATACTGTACCTTCGAACTTAGCTGCATCGCCTTCTTTACCAGCAAGAGCATCAGCGATACCGGAACCGCTTTCTGCTTCCCAACCGTTAGCTGTCTTTGTCAATTTTGTTTCGCCAAGTACAAGTTCTGCACCAACTTCGCTATCTGCAAGCATAGCTTCGATGATAACCTTGAGGTATGCATCTTTCCAGAGTTGTTCTGTGTAAGCAGGCATTGTAACTTTTGCACCAGACTTGATTACAAGACGAGCGTCTTGGCTTGTTGCAAAGTTGTCTTGTGTCAAAGCGGAGATGTCGATGTGAGCACCAGCTTCAACGATGAGTTTAGCGTTTGCGCCAACTGTAAGTTTTGCACCAGCTGGAGCAACCATGTTTGCTTGTGCTGTGAGTGTTGCGCCTTCGCCAAGTGTGTAGTTAGCTGCAACGAATGTGTATTCCTTAGCGATTGTTGCGTTAGCAAGGATTGTTACAACGTCATCTGCCTTGAGAGCGAGAAGAGCTTCTTCAGCTTGAGCTTCGGAGTAGTTTGTGCCGTTGATTACAACTGCTGTTGGTTCTTCAACAACTTCAGCTTTGTAAGCAATTGCAAGGTAGTAGATGTTCATACCGCTGTTGGAGCTACCAAGGTAGTATGTGCCAGCTGCAGAAACTTCGAATTCTACTTTGTAAACTTTGTCACCAAGAACGTTGATGGATTGAAGGTCAGCAAACGCGCTGTCTTTCAAAACAAGGTTACGGTCTGTTGCAGAAGAGTTACCTGCGATTGCGTAAACTGTGATTGTAGCTGCACTCTTGAGTTCGAGTCTCAAACCACCAGTGATACCAGCGGACTCGTTCTTCATTGTGCCATAGAACTTGAAACGAAGTGTGAAATCAAAACCATCAATGGATTTGTTGTTACCATCGATTACGAACTTTTTGCCGTCAGCTGCTTTTGTAAGGTAAACGCCGGAACCAGCAACCAATTCGCTTTCTGGAGTAACGGAAGAGGAAGCTGCAAGGTTGGAGATGTTGATTACAACGTCTTCCAAAACTACAGCTGGAGTGTGACCTTCGCACTTTTCGGAGCAAACGGATTCAGCACAGTCTTCGTTTGTGCACTTGCCGCATGTTTCGCAAACGTTAGCGCACTTGTGTTCTTCTACTGGAGGAACAACGGAACCTTCTACAGGTGTGTAAGCACATGGGAAGCTACCAACGATCTTGCTGTAGCTAGAACCGCTAAGTGTGTCGTATGTGCCGTATGTACCAATGTAGTAGCTGTTGGAACCAACTGTCAACTTAAGTGTTGCGTATGTTTCGTCCCAAGTGTAAACTTCTGCAGGAGCAGTAGTCAAAAGTTCAAGAGAAGCGCTACCAGCGGAACGTTCGTACAAACGGATGTATGTCTTTGTTTCGCCATCCATGAAGTAGAGGTGGAAACCACCAGTTGTTTCTTCAACAAATACGCTTACAGCGTCATCTTTGTTTGCGGATGTCTTGAAGTACCATGGGTAACCATCAGCTGCTCTTGTCTTACCATTGAAGTACAATGTCTTGCCAAGGTTGCCTTGGTTAACGCTCATGATGTAAGCTTGGCCTACAACTGGGCCAGCAACAGGTTGGTGACCTTCGCACTTGTTAGCGCAAACGGATTCAGCACAGTTTTCGTTTGTGCACTTACCGCATACGGAGCAAACGTTAGCACATTCGTGTGCTGGAGCGCCAGCTACTACTGCTTTGAACTCAAGTGGGAATTGGCTCTTACCTGTGTTTTCAGCTGTGATGTAGGAGAGGTTGGAAACGCTTACTGTGAGGTAGGAACTGTATGTACCAAGGTATTTTTCTTTGCCTGCAAAGATAGCTACCCAAGCGTTTACAGTTGGATCGTAGTTGAAAACTGTTTCGCCGTTAGCGTCGAAGTTAACAGAGTCTTTACCTTCGCCGTTAGCGTAGATTGTGATGTATTCTTTTGTTTCGCCGTTAAGTTTGTAGAACTTGTAGCCACCAGCTACCTTTTCTGCGTAGATAACAGCTGCACTAGCTTCGTTTTCGGATGTAGCAAGGTAACGACCGTCAACTTGACCAGTTACGTAAACAACTTTGCCTTGTTGTGCTTGTGTGATGTATGCTGCGTATGTAGCGCCATCAGCAACTGGAAGCATTTCAAGTGGGAATTGGCTAACACCTGTGTTTTCTGGTGTGATGTAGGATGTAGCGGAAACGCTTACTGTGTCGTAAGAGCTGTATGTACCAAGGTAAACTTCGCCATTGTTGAATGTTGTGAAGAATGCATTGATAGATGGGTTGTAAGCGTAAACTGTTTCGCCGTTAGCGTCGTAGTTTACAGATGTTTTACCTTCGCCGTTAGCGTAGATTGTGATGTATTTCTTTGTTGCGCCATCAAGGATGTAAAGTTTGTAACCGCCCTTTACTTCTTCTGCGTAAACAGAAACTGCCTTGGAAGCATTTGTTGTCATTGTGAGGTAACGACCGGAAACACCACCATCAAGGTAGAGAGTCTTGCCCAATGTACCTTGGTAAATAGAACCAACGTATGGGTGAACTTGGCTCATCTTGAAGCCGATTGGAACAAGACGGCTGTATTCAACTGTTGTTGTGTGGCCAGCTTCGTCAGAAATTGTACCAACAAGTTTGTAAGCAACTTCTGCAGGGCTTGCTGTGTCAACGTCAACGAATTGTTGTTTTGTTACTTGGTCGATTTCGCCAAGAACAACTGCTGTTTGACCTTCTACTTCACTTTGGATTTCCCAAGTGATTGTGAAGTTGGATGTACCAACTGGAACGTTAGTGATAACTTTGAAGTCTGCTGCTGTAACTTCTGCGCCCATAAGGTACATGCTGTTAACATATTCCTTAGCGGAAGCAAGGTCAGCAACCCATGGGAATTCGTAGTCACATGCTGGGATGTCGCAGATACCATCGTTGTTAGCGTCAGCGTGATTGTGGTCAACAAGAACTTGACAAACATCACATGTGCCATCGTTGTTAGCGTCTACGTGAGTGATTGTTACAGGCTTTTTGCAAACGTCGCATTGACCATCGTGAGCTGCGTCAACGTGTTGGAATTGTGCAGCACCACCACAACCATCACACTTGCCGTCGTGGTTGGAGTCTGTGTGGTTAACAGTAAGACCTGTTGCTTCACATACGTCGCAGATACCGTCGTGATTGCCGTCTACGTGTGTTTCGCAAGGTTGTTGGCAAGCTGCCATTGCGAATACGCTAAGGGACAAAATCACAGCGAGAATCAATATGAGTACTTTTTTCATTTTTTTCTCCTTTTATTTTGTTTTTTATATTTTGTTTTTTAAAGTTACATTGTTATTTACACCCTGCAGACACGCTTGTTGCCCGCCTGCAGGATTGCAAATCGTGGAGAAATGATTAGTCGACAAAGATAATGTGACTTGTTGCAACAACTTTGATTTGGTAGTCGCCGCTGAACAACTCTACAATACCTTTTACGTTGATTGTTTTACCGAGGAAATCTGCTTCGGTAAGCAATCTACCATCTGCATACAAAACTACTGTGCGAACTGTTACCTTTTGACCATCTGGTGTTCTGCAAGTAAGTGTCATTGCACCGTCGTTGTCGCCACCGTTGTTGGTTGTGTAAATGCGTTCTACATAGAGGTTATCCATGCTGATAGTTGTGTTGAGGGCTGCATCACCAAACTTGAGAGTCTTGAGTGTCTCTTCGCCAGTTTCGTGATCCAAAACAGGAACTTGGAGATTTCCGTTGAATTGTGCACCAGTCACCTTTTGGAAAGCACCTTGGTGTCCCTTGGAGATAAGTTGGCAGTTGTTTGGATCGTTTGGTCTTGTCACGCTGTGACGCAAGTCGGTTACTTGGTAAGTTCCACCAGTTTCCCAGTATTGAACAACGCCAACAACCTTAACGCGGTTGCCAACTTGCAAGATTTCCAAACCTGCACCTGGAAGGTTGAAACCGTAGTAAACAACCATACCGTAGTACACGCCTGTTTCTTCGTCGAATTCTTCTACATAAACACTGTTATCACTGTTAAGTGTTACAACACCTTCGAAAGATACGCGAACGTTGTTGTAGAGGTCAATGTTTGTGCGAAGCTCGCGCAATGTTACAGCTGTGATACCCTTGCCTGGAACTTCGGGATCTGCAACGCCACTGTGAACTGTGATCTTGTAACGTTGTGCTTGACTAAGTGCGGAGAAAGCATCTTCGCCATAGCTGTTGTTGCGAGTGTTACTTGCAACAGCCAAACCGTTTTGCAAGATTTCCACATTGAGGTTACGCCAAGCAGATGTTGCAGTTTCCTTGTACCAAACCCAAACAAGTGCTCTGTCACCAGTGGAGTCGACGTTCCATGTGTTTGTGTCGGACTCTACCATGATTTTGTAAGCATTTGTGAGCTTTTCCTTTGTGAAGCGGGAAGCTGTCTTACCGTAGTTTTCGATACGGCCGGTGGATTCGGGAGTGTCTACTGCAAGATATCTTGCTTTGAGTACGCCACCTGGGGCTACATCGCTGGAAACACCATTTACATAGAAGTGAGATGTGTCGCCGTCGATGTGGGATTTGAGCTCTACTTCGGCACTAACTCTGCCGGAATTTGGGTTGAATTGAACTTTGCTAACGTAGTCAACAAGTTCGGAGTGAGCATCGTAGTTGCAACCAGTGCAAACTGCGTTAACAAACTTGTGGCTTGCAAGAGCAAGATCGAGGTTTGTAAGTTCAACCTTTTGTTCGTCAAAGTGTTTGTTGCATACGCTACATGTGTAGTGAGCAACTGTACCAGCTTGAGCACATGTGGACGCCACCACGGGGATAAGCTCCCCGTAAGCGTGGTCCGAAATAGGTGTAGAAATTGTTGTGATAACTGTCATGTTTTGGTCCAAGTACACGCCGCACTTAGCACACTTGTAGTGGGCAACTGTACCTTCTGCAATACAGGTAGCATCAGTTGCAGGAATAAGCGCGCCACAGTCCTTGTGTTTGCACTCTTGGTCGCATGCAGCCAAACCAAGGGACAAAACCAAAACCAACAGCAGTACAATTATCAGTTTGTTTTTCATAATAGTAACGTTTTAAAATTGATTAAGGAAAAAATTGTTATTTTTGAGGAACAGATTCACCAATGCTGTAGTAGCACTTGTAAATTGCGTCAGCAAACAAAGCGTCGATTGCTGCATCAAGATCTGCACCTGTGGAGTTGAGCAAGAATACGTTTTCTACCAACATACCAACTTGGTCACGAGCTTCGGAAGAACCGTTGAACGCTGGGGATACGTAGTATGCGCTAGCTTGGTCGAGAGCAACCTTTGTGGAAAGTTCTGCAACGTGCAAACCACCGTCAGCAAGCTTGAGGTATTCGATGTAAGTAGCGATTGCGTTTACTGGTTTACCATTTGCGTCGTATTGTGCAAGAGATTCGTCGCGAACGGATTGAAGAACTGGCATGTAACCAGAAGCAAGACCGAATTCAGCTTGGAATTCTACGGAAGTTGTAAGGAACTTAACAAACAACCAGCTTGCGATAACTTCTTGTGGGTTGGATTTTTGGAAGATACATACGCTTGGACCTTGGCTGATTACCTTTGGATTGGATGGATCAACTTGTGGGATGGAAGCGATACCTACTTCGAATGGGTAAGAACCATCTTCCAATGCAGCAGGACGTTGGTGAGTAGCACCAGCGGAAGAACCGATGGACATGTAGCTACGAGCCTTTGTTGGGTCTTGGTTTACAAACAAACCAGATGTGTAAGCACCGTAGATTTCTTGTGTTGTGAGCCAACCTTTAGCGTACCATTCTTTGAACTTCTTCAAGAATGCTTTGTTTTCTGGGTTGTCGAACAAGAATTTTTCGCCAGAAGCGGATGTGTATGGTGTGCCAAGTTGTTCGCACATTGTGATGAACCAGTTGGATTCGGAGTCGTAACCGAGAGGAATGCTTGTAGGATCAAGTGCTTTGATCTTAGCGCAAACGTATTCCAAAGATGTGTCGCAACCAGCTGGGCAGTTAGTGTCGCACCACCAGTGTGTAGGAAGTTTGATGTTGTGTTCAGCAAAGAATGTTGCGTTGTAGTACAAAACTTCTGTGGACTTACTGAATGGCATTGTGTACATCAAGCCGTCACCAAATGCACGACCTTCGTTGTAGAAACCTGGGATGAAGTCAGCTTTTTGAGCGTCTGTCAAACCGAGAGTTTCCTTGGAGCCATCAGCACGTGTAACTTCGATTTTGCTGTCGATAAGGTTGTCCAATGTTGTTACAGCTTTAGCTACGTTGTACAATGCAACGTGGTCTGGGTAGCAGTAAGCAATGTTTGGGCCACCGCCAACTGTCAACTCTGTTCTGATTTGGTCACGAACGTCGTTGTAGCTACCAACTTGAGTCCATTCAACTGTGATGTTTGGATAGAGTTGGTTGAACTCTTCGATGTACATATCCAAAACTGTGTTGAGTGTTGTACCCATTGTGTGGTAGAAAGTGATTGTTACAGGTTCACCATTGTAGCCACCTGCTGGAACGTTGAAGTTAGGTTCTCTAACTGTCCAAACGCCACAAACGTCGCACTTGTAGTCAGCGTTTCCGTCAGCGTGTTCAACTTTCATTGCGATACCGCAACCGTCGATGTCACATCTGCCGTCGTGTTGAGCGTCGACGTGATCGTGGTCCATCAAGCCGTCGCAAACGTCACACTTTTCGTCATTGTTTCCGTCAACGTGATCGTGAACGATAAGTTGTTGGCATGTGTCACAGATACCATCTTTTGGATTTGTATCGTTGTGAACTACTTCTTGTGGCTTTCTGCATTTGTCGCAAAGGCCGTTGTGATCTGCGTCAAGGTGAGCGCAACCACAAGCTGTCAATGTGCAGATGAGCATTACTGCAACAATCAAAAGAGCCATTACTTTTGTGAGTTTTGTCATAATCTGTCTCCTTCAAAAAATTTTTTTAAAAATTGGTTAATGGGGTTACTATAATCAATTTTGACTACCGCACCAGCCCAACTGTTTGCCGGGCCGGGGCTTTGCCAAAAACAATTATCAAAAATGTTATCCTTTGATACCGCTACGAGATACACCCTTCATGATGTACTTACGAAGGAAAATGAATACCAAGAACAATGGAGCTGATACAATTGCAACCGCTGCCATTTGGCGAGGGTAGTCAACTTCCTTGGTGTTCGCATCGGTAAATGCTTCACCACGCAAACCGTTTGTGATAAGTTTGTGGAGATCGTCGTTAGCAACAAGTCTTGGCCACATGTAGCTGTTCCAAGAACCCATCATCTTCAAAATTGTGATGGAAATCAATGTTGGCAACGCCAAAGGAATCATAACTTTCCACAAATACTTTAGGTCGCTTGTACCATCCACCTTTGCGGCGTAGTACAATTCGTTGGGGATTTGCATAAAGTTGTTACGGAGAAGATAAACGTAGAACACGCTTACCAAGAATGGTACAATAAGAACGATAAACTTGCCTTCCCAACCAAGCATCTTTACTGTTTGGTAGTTGGAAATTGTGAACATTTCGCCTGGGATCATCATTGTTGCAAGGAGTCCTGCAAACAACAAGTTTTTACCTTTGAACTCCAATCTTGCAAATACAAATGCTGTCAAAACTGTGATAACCAAGGACAAAACTGTGGAGATGATACCAACGTACAATGTGTTAACAAAGAATTGACCAAGGTTTGCTGCTGTAAATGCGGATGCGTAGTTGCCCCACATAACATCGTAGTCGATAATTTGACCATTAGCATTGGTAATTTTGGAACCAGGAAGGAATGTTGGAACGCTGAGGCGATACTCTTCGATGGACTTCAAAGAAGAAATGATCATCCAATAGAATGGGAACAAAACGATAAGTGCCATGATTCCCAAGAATGTATAAGTGAGAACAAGACCAAGGATTTTGAACACCTTTTGACGGGCGGTCACCTTTTCCATGTCTCTTTCTTTCATAACAATTTGATTTTCCATAGTTACACCTCTTAATAGTGGGTATTCTTGTTGCTAACTTTCAAGTTGATGATAGTTACAACCAAAATCATAGCAAACAAGATGATGGCAGCAGCACTTGCAGTACCTTCGCTCTTACCAATGGCATTGTAGATAAAACCTACCATTGTTTGGAGTTGGCCGTTGTTCATGTCTTCGCCAAATACACCTACTACGCTACTGTATTCCTTGAAACCACCGATGAAACCTGTGATAAGAAGGTAGGAAATCATTGGGGAAAGAAGGGGAACTGTGATGCGCCAGAATACACGTGTTTTGCTTGTGCCGTCAACTTTAGCTGCATCGTAGTATTGTTTGTTAACACTTTGCAAGCCACCAAGCAAAACCAAGATTTTGAATGGAAGAGCATTCCAAACGATGTAGACAATCATAACAACCATGTTTGCCCAGTACATGTCTGTAGATGGGCTAAGCCAGTTGATAGGTTCTACACCAAAAATTCCCAAGAAATTGTTGATGATACCCGCTGTAGTGATAATTTGTGCATCCGTTCCCAATGCAGTACCAACCATGTTGAACATTGCTGCAAATACCATACCGATAGCAATGGAGTTGGTTACGTAAGGAAGGAAGAAGATTGTTTGCAAAAATCTGTTGAGAGCCTTGATGGAGTTGAGTGCAACAGCAATCAAAAGCGCCAACATTGTGGATACAGGAACGGTAAGTACGCAAAGCAAAACTGTGTTCTTGAGGCAAAGGCCAAAGTCCTTGTAACCCAAAACTTGTTTGAAGCTTTCCAAACCGATGTGGAAAGATGCACTGCCGTAGTCCTTGATCATACCAAGCTCAGCCATCAAGCTGTATGGTTTGATTGCGCCAGTTTCGTCGTAATATTGCAAAAATGCAAGTCTAACTGTGTTGAAGATGGGCCACACAGTGAATACTGCCAAAAGCACAAGTGCTGGTGACAAGTACAACCATGCCTTCCATTTATTTTTTGAATCTACCATTATTTCACCTCAAATGGAATACGTTGTTCTGTTTCCTTGTTGAACAAGAATACTTTGTGTGGCTTGAGAGAGAAGTTAACAGTTGCTGCAGTAACGTCAATCTTGTTATCTGCATCGATGATGGAACGAATTTGTTCACTAATTGCACTTGCGTGCTTGGATACAATACTTACGTCACGACCCATAACTTCTACAGAAGTGAGGTTTGTTGTGAAAGCACCTTCGGCATCGAGGATGAAACCTTCTGGACGGATACCAACGTAAACGTCTTGGTCATCTACGCCCTTAACATCCAAAACAGCTTGTTCGCCGATGTAGAGTTTTTCGCCCTTAACAGCACCTTCGAAAACGTTGATTGGAGGTGTACCAAGGAATTTTGCTACGAACAAGTTTGTTGGGTTGTCGTAAACTTCTTGTGGAGCACCAATTTGTTGCAAAACACCAAGCTTCATAACAACGATCATGTCGGAAATGGACATTGCTTCTTCTTGGTCGTGTGTTACGAATACTGTTGTGATGCCGGTTTCCTTTTGGATACGTTTGATTTCTTCACGAGTTTGCAAACGAAGACGTGCGTCCAAGTTGGAAAGTGGTTCGTCCAACAAAAGTACGCGTGGCATTTTTACAAGCGCACGAGCGATAGCAACACGTTGTTGTTGACCACCGGAAAGTTCGTTTGGTTTGCGGTCCATGAGGTCGTCAATTTGAACAAGACGAGCTGCTTCCAATGCTCTTTCCAACATTTGTGCCTTGGTAAGTTTGTCATCGCCCTTCAAGTTTTGCAAGGGGAACAAAATGTTTTGTCTAACTGTCATGTGTGGGTACAACGCATAGTTTTGGAATACCAAACCAACGCCACGGTTTTCTGGGGAGAGATCGGTAACATCGTCTTCACCAAAGAAGATTTTACCGCCTGTTGGTTTTTGCAAACCACAAATCATGTACAATGTTGTGCTCTTTCCGCAACCAGATGGGCCCAACAAACCTACAAGTTTGCCATCGGGGATTTCGAATGTAAAGTCGTTAACGGCAATAACTTGCTTGTCGGACTTTTTGTCTCTGCTTGGGAAAATTTTTGTCAAATTCTCTAATACTACTTTCATAAGATTTTGCTCCTTCCTTGTATTTGTAATATTGTTTTTTGTCTTTTCAATTTATCAAAACAACGCCTTTGTGTTGGACACAAACGCGTTGCTAAAAATTACTGTTCTTTAACCACAACGCAAAGTGTAAGGTATACTGCTTGAACAGCTACAGAAATGTAGCCAAAAACCTTACTCAAAGAAACAACCATGTTAAAGTTGCGTTGAGTGTTGTATGTTTTGTTTTCTCTCAAAGTTTCAAGAGAGGTGTTGCCTGTATACAAAATGGGTACATAGAACATGGATTCTTTGCACACAGTCTTTTCCACAGCTTGGTTGTGGATACTTTGAATTTCGGTGGTTACCACCAAAAACTTGGGCATTTCAGGGAGACCTTCGCCTGTGCCATTTTTGTTAAATTGTCTCTTGTAGCTGTTAACGCCCATGATAGTTTCCTTAACGGAGCCATCATCGTTGTAGATAACTTGGTCGTTGTAAACAGGCATTTGCGCAAAGGAGTAGATTGTTACGATGAACAAAACAGCGCAAAGAATTGCCACGCCAATCAAGATGTACATGGTAACGGGTTTTTCCTTGTAGCTAGCAGACAAAATGATGCACACTGCACTGCCAATACTAAGAACGGTTGTGATAAGCAACCAGATTGCAGCGTTGGAAAGCAAAAAGTCTGACAAAAGCATGTAAGCAAGACCAATGCCGGCAATAAGCACAAAAGATGCAATGAATGCTATCAATTTTACCATTGGCAAAATTTTAGACTTGAGCATAGGGGGTTCCTCCAATAAAAAGTGTTTGTTGTTAAGTCACAAATTGTGAACTATTTTATCTCACCAAGATCGTCGTCATCATCTTGATGTGGTTTTTGAGAGAATTTTACTGCATCACTTTGAGCATGATTGCTTGTGATGTACTTCAAGCGGTCGTCTTCGTTTTCAAAAATCATTTGACTTGCCAAATCCACTTCGCAAGAGTAGGAAATAACGTCGTGAATGAGGGAGCGAGTTTTTGTTTTGATCAAAAGAACAAGTTGGAAAATGAGCAACAAACCGATAACAATCAACGCTGTGATACCGCCACGGAAAAACATCATCAACAACAAAAAGACTGGAACCATTGTTTCGATGGTAAATTTACCAATGACACCTCTTACAAACAACGAGAATGTGCTGATCTTTACGCCTGTTGTGTGACACACCGCAATGCCAAAAATCTTTTTGCCAACGGTTTGGCCATTTTTGAAAATGAGTGGCACTACAAACTCCAACAAGATGAACGCCACAAAGAAGGAAAGAGGAATGATGGTAAGCGTCAAAATAACGATGTTGTTGTAGGCGGTTACCAAATCTTTGTCCTTGTTGAGCCCTTCGCCAAGTTTTTGAACGTACTGATCGTACTTGACTTTTTGCTCGGCGGTAAGCTTGTCCAAACCTTCCGTCCAGGTAAAGTCGATACCCAACTCTTGACGGATGTCCGCATCCACTTGAGTAAAGACGATTTCGTAACGATCGTAGTAGCCTTGGTAAGCTTCGTCAAAATTGAGGACTAAAGAAAAAAGGGCGGCCGCACCAACAGCAACAATGCAAATCAAAATAAAATCCAACAAAAATGCGGAAATTCTCTTCAATATGCTAGCTTTTTGCAAATCGTAAATCATCAGAAAAAACGTCACCTTCAAATAAGATTTTGGTTGCAAAAGTGTTGTCGTCTAGTTAGTAACGCCGTCAACTTCCTTACTGCTCAGATTGGCTTTTCCGAAAAAAGCGCAATTTAACACACTTGCATTTTACCATAAAGCGCATCAAAAATCAAGGGTTTTGACGGCAATTGTTAAGTTAACTTTGACACAATGTTTTCACTTTTGACAATATCATACATTTTTCGTTATTTAAGTATTAAATAATGGCTGAAAAGTACCCCAAAATTGACCACTTTAGCACCACCATTTTCGATATCTCAAAGGGGTGTTTGGGCACCCTATATCTACTGATTTTTGACAGCAAAAAAGCACCCTAAACACAAGTTGGTTTGGAGTGCTTTTTGATTGTTTTTTAGTTGGCAAAAACCATCGTTTTGAGTGGGAAATTTGCCCTTTTTTGCAGCAAAAACAGGCCATTTTTGTGGGAAAAACTAGTGTTTTTACCTTGAGCAAACTTGTGCGCAACAACAAAAATCTTGCGCAATTTTACCCAAATTAGATGCGAACAATACCCGACTTGGACAAAATTTCGTCAATATCCTTTTGCTTGAGGGAGTTTTGTTCCAACAAGGCAACAACAAGGTTGTCGATGGCTTGTTTGTTAGCTTCGATAATGCGCTTTGTAACCTCCAATTGCTCTTGCAAAATTTCGTTTACGCGACCGATTACTGTTGTGTAGTATGGGGAGTGCTTGATTTCCTCAAGGTCGATACTGCTCATACCAATTTTGTCGTCCATACCGTAGCGACAAATCATGTTGGTGATTGTGTGGGTTGCACTACGCAAGTCGCCACTTGCACCGGTAGAAACGCCATCCTCGTCGCCGTAGTAAACAAGTTCGGCACAACGTCCAGCTAGCGACGTGCGAACGCGATCAATCAGTTCCTTTTTGGTGTAGGAGCCTTTGTCCTCTTGAGAGTCGTGTTGCATGTAGCCACCGTGGTTGGCGCGCGCAACAATTGTAAGGTAGCTGGGCTTTTCGCCACCATACCAGCAAACAAGTGCGTGGCCCGCTTCGTGACGAGCTGTTCTAAGCAAGCCGTCCCCTGCCCATTTCTTTACGTCGCCACTGGTAAATCTTTCGAACGCCTCTTCCAAAATAGCATCATTCAACGTGTCGATGCCCGCTTTGATAGCATCGCGAATGGCCATTTCGAATACCGAGTCGAGGTCAGCAAGGGAAGAGCCGGTGGAGCGAATTGCAAGGTTTTCGATTTGCTCGGCAGTCAAGCTGTGCTTTGCAATCTTGTTGATTTTGTAGTTGATAAATTGGATACGTTCTTCCTTGTTGGGAAGTTCCACGTAGATACGTCTGTCGAATCTGCGCAAAAGTGCAGGGTCCAAGGAGCGAGACGTGCCTTGTTCCACTTCGTAGTTGGTAGCGGCAAGCACAAACACAGGTCTTTCCACATCCACGTTGAAGCCGTCCATTTCTGTTAGGAAACTTGTCAAAACGTCGCTTGTGTCGTGACCGCCAGAACCTCGGTTTTTGCCGATGGCATCAATTTCGTCAATAAACAAAATGGATGGGGCGTACTTGCGTGCCGCCTTGAACAAATCGTGCACCGCTTGTGGGCCTTCGCCAACGTAGCGCTTCAAAAATTGGTTACCTTCCGCACGAATGAACGTTACGTCACTTTCGCCTGCCATTGCTTTGGCAAGCAAAGTTTTACCCGTTCCTGGAGGGCCGTAGAGCAAAATTCCCTTTGGTGGTTTTACACCTTGACGGAGGAACTTGCCTGGGTTTTTGAGATACTCGATAAAGTAGTTGAGTTCGTCCTTGGCATCGCGCGCACCGATAACGTCACTAAAGTGTACGTTTGGCTTGCTAACTGCATCCAAAACGCCATGACTATCTTGTGCATCCACAGCAGTTTTAAGCTTGAAGTCGAACAAAACAATTTTTGCAGCAGTTCCATCGTCGGAAAGTTGTTGCAACGTCTTGTAGGTGATAACCTTGTTTGCACGACCAAGTTCGAATAAGTTTTTGTGTTGGAACACTTTGGTTGTTTCCTTTGCAACGGCCTTGTCGAGGGAAATGGCGCCGCCTTGCATTACAAGTAGACCAGTTGCGCCCGACTTGGAAAGGGAGAACCACTCCTCGCGGGAGATTTCCTTTTCGTCATGCGCCAAAATGTAGAGGGGAACGCGTGTGCGGTTGTTGATGTAGTAGAAGAAATCTCTGCCGGCAGAGTCGGTATCTTCCACGCTCAAAGCGTTGGCAATTGCGCCCTTTGTTTTGCACTTGAGGTCGCAAATTAAAATTGCGATGTCGTTCTTTTCCAAAATGGAAAGTGCATCGTCTTGGTTGTCGGCAACAAGCACATTAGCACTGCTGATAAGTGACTTGCACTTTTCCCCAACATCTTGGTCAGCAAACACCAAAACGTTGGGTTTTTCTTGACGCTCGAACAAAGCCAAAACGCGTTGTTCCTCTGGCAAGAGTAGCTCAAAGTTGATTTCGCGCAGGTTTTCCACCGAGTAGTTGTTGTTTTCCGAGTTTACCAAACGGAAAAGTTCGTACAACTCTTGGTAGACAAAACTGATACTCTTGCCCTTGATGGTACGTGCATCCGCCTTGCCACCTTCACTAAAGATTACGGCATAAGGCAAACGTTCGTCGATGTGAATTTTTACGTTGGACTTGGACACGATAGCCTTGGCTTGCTTGTGCATTTCGCCATCGGCAATTTGCATAAGGTGGCTTGCCGACATGTGATTGAACATGATTACGTTACCAAATGCAAAACGAGAGCAAATTGCAGGTGGGAACAATGCCGCACCTGTGATGGGGTTTACGTCACTTGACAATGCTTGCAAAATGCTCTTGCGAGATGCTGTGAGCAAATTGATGGAATCATCTTCGTACATTTGACGACCTGCGTTGGTTGTAAAGATGATGATTGCATCGGTAAAGCTAACTTCTTCGTCGGTGTAGTTGTCGCGGAGGCGTCCTGCATCCAAAATTTGCAAGAACAAGTGAATGATGTTGAGGTGGGCCTTTTCTACTTCGTCAAAGAGCAAAATACACTTGGGGTTTTTGGCAACAAAGCCAGTAACGTTACCTTCGGCGCCGTTTTTGTACACCTTGTCGCTACCGGCAAACTCCAAGTTTGCTTCCTTGTCGGAGTACTCGCTCATGTCGAATCTTCTAAATGGAAGTTTCAACGCTTGGGCAACTTGCTCGGAAAGGAATGTTTTACCCGTTCCTGGAGGGCCTGCAAAAAGGAAGGTTGCCTTGGGCTTGTCGCGATGCTTTTGTGTGGCAGCGGTAAGCTCCGCTTGGAAGTAGCCAGATGCAAATGCGCTGATGGCATGGTCTTGGCCGTAGACAGATTGGCTAAGGATATCGCGGATATCATCGGTGCGTTTTACGATGTCGGCAATCATGCCTGTGGGTTTTGCACCTGTTGATGGTTGTGGCGCAGGCATTGTTGGAACGGCAGGTTGACCAGCGGACTTGGGCATAGCTTTGGAGCCGGACAAAATGCTTGCAATGATGGATTCGCTATCCATTGGTGTTTCGCCAGACGTATCCGTTTGGGTGGGTTGTTCGCCACTCATGTTCAATGCGTAAGCAATGGCTTTGGTGGGCTCGGCCAAAATCTTTTGGCAAACGTCCGCCACTGTCAAAACGTAGCTTGCAGGCTTGTCCATTTCGAACTCGGTGATGATTTTTGCATACAAGTAGTTATCCAAAAATCCACCGCTGTGTGCTGCTGTGTAGCTAAACAAATTGTCGTGAGCTGTGACAAAATCCGTTGTGTGTGCGGACACCATTTGGTTGACTTGTTGCAACTCTTGGATGGCTTGAGGAATATCCCCTTCCGCCAAAACACCCTTGAATGCTTCTTGGCCGATGGCAAGCGCCTTCAAAACCGTGCCAAAAAACACGTTGATGCTAACAGGTTTGTTTTTGGCTGCGTCTTCGGCAGATTGGCAACAACTGATGATAAATTGGAAAAATGGACTTTTACGCATGATTTTCTCCTTGTTGTACTGTTGGCTGTTATGGCCAATTTCGAGGTACTCTTAGTATATCTTGTTAGTGAAAAGATGTCAATATCTTTTGGAATTGCATTGTAAAAAATTCGCCACAACGCTAAAACTTTACGCTGGGGTTCATCACTCGGGGACTCTTCCAATCAATGCCAAAATGCAACGCAAGAACTTCCCTTTTGATGTTCCAGTACTGGTCGGGAGTTCGAGCTAGCCTGCCCTCTTGCTCAATTAGGCCTTGAACAATTTGCTCGGCATCGTCGTAGATGGAAATGTACTTTTCGCTTTGCTCGATTGGGTCGGTTTTTAGCCCCTTTTGACCATCAAAAAGTTGCGAAATTTGCACCACGTGGTCGGGAAATTGCGCCAAAAGTTGCTCCTTGGAAAGGGCAAAAGAATTGGGGATTTTTGCCATTGCAATGTTGGACAAAACAAAGTTTTTGATGCAGTTACTTTCCTCACCAGCGCGGTCGTAGACGCGTGCAATTTCCTGGTAGCACCATGCAACGTCACGCTGATGGTTTTTTGCTTGGCAAAGGTCAATCAGCTGATTGTAGTAGCCATCCAACCTTTCGGCAAGGTAGCCCCACACCGCCTTGGGTTGGGTGGCAAAGTCGTGCTCTTCCAAATGGGCAAGCCACACTTTGCACCTTGCAACAATGGGTGTAAGCTTGTACTTTTGGTGCGTTTTTACATAGCAATCGCCCAGCACCAAGTCGGACTGCAAAGCAAAAAGCACCTTGGATTGCTCGTTGGGCAAAACGTCAAAACCCTTTTGCAGTTGCAAAATTTTGGGGATTTTTTCCTCCGGGGGCATTTGATGGTTCATCAAAACGGAATTGAATTGTACGCTAAAATGCAAAATTTGATCTTGTTTGGTAGACACGATGCACCTATCTTTGTTTGTTGTGGTATAGACAAATTATACCACCCATTGATGGTTGTGTCAATGCGCAAATCCACAAAGACTTTGTGTAAATTGCAACAAAACGATGGCTTTGATAACACTTTGTTATGCCTTTGAGTAGCCATACGCCGTTACGAATTTGCAAGTATAAATTTTTTGTATGCAACAGTTGTTGCTCAAAAGCCAAAATGTGTGGTATAATACGAGTATCTTACACAATACGTCCCCTGTGGCGGTGGAGAAAAGTTATGAGTTTACAATTGTTTTTTGAACAACTTGTCACCACGCCTGCACTGTGGTTTGTGACGTTGCTAACTCTTGGTGTAATTTTGGTAAATGGTTGGACTGATGCCCCCAATGCCATTGCAACATGTGTAGCAACTCGCGCAATGAAACCTCGTGCAGCAATACTGATGGCGGCAATATTCAACTTTTTGGGCGTGTTAGTCATGACGTTGCTTTCCCCAAAGGTTGCCCAAACCATCTACAACATGGTAGACTTTGGTAACAACGCACAAGAGGCCTTGATTGCATTGTGCGGGGCAATGGCGGCAATTGTGCTTTGGGCTGTGCTTGCTTGGGCGTTTGGTATCCCCACAAGCGAGTCGCACGCATTGATTGCCGGCTTGACCGGTTCTGCCATTGCAATGCATGGCAATCTTGATGGCGTAAACGGCGCCGAATGGGGCAAAGTGCTTTTCGGATTGGTGTTTTCCCTTGCGGTGGGATTTGTGCTTGGTTTTGTTATTGCAAAACTCATCCAAAAAATTTGCCAGCGTGCCGACTACCGAAAATCTAGCAATTTGTTTGGCAAAGGCCAAATATTGGCTGCTGCCGGCACCGCATTTATGCATGGCGCACAAGACGGTCAAAAGTTCATGGGCGTGTTCCTGTTGGGGATTACCCTTGCAAATGGTCAAACAAACATGGATGCCACGACAATCCCCATTTGGTTGATGATACTTTGCTCACTTGTGATGGGCCTTGGCACATCCATTGGCGGAACAAAAATCATCAAATCGGTTGGTATGGACATGGTAAAACTGGAAAAATACCAAGGTTTTGCGGCAGACATCTCCGCAACGGTGGGACTGCTTGTTTGCTCGGTGTTTGGTATGCCAGTATCCACCACCCACGCAAAGACAACTGCAATCATGGGCGTTGGTGCTGCAAAACGCGTAAGATCGGTT
>JAZRHU010000045.1:0-16566 GCA_045644945.1 Candidatus Fimimonas sp.
ACACGCCCCCTGGAGGAGTCGTCGTTCTCGAAGAGAAGAGGCCACTGCTGGGCTAAAATATGATGTTGTCTGTGGAGAATTGAGATATTTTGGCAAAAATACGCAACAAAAAAATAGCCCCTCTTCAAGACACTACCTCATTATAAACCCTCAAAATGCAAAAGTCAATACCTTTATTAAAAATGAAATTTTAGTTGAAAAGTTCGCTTTACTGAATACTTTTTATAGCAAATATATAATAATACGTGCGCACGCGCATGCGCATAAACTATACACTTTGGCATCGAAATGCGAATTTGAATACAAAATTAGCCCCAGAAACGCCAAACTTCCTTTAAACTTGCAACAAAAAAGGAAGGTGTTTTGCGTTGCACCTTCCTTTGGTATTGCTATCAATTTGTTGTTACATTGCACTACTTGGACAGTTTGAACTGGAACAAAGATGGTAATGCATTGCCTTGGTAGTCGAACAGACAGCAGTTGGCCACTTCGTTTGCAGTTGGTTTGCCACCTTCGTTGATGTAGTCTTGCCCCTCGGGGGATGCCCAGCAAATATTTGCGCCAGGTAGCCAAAGTGGTTCCCAGTAGAAAATACCATCCAAACCTTCCGCTTGCGCTCGAGCAAGGAAATCGGCAATAAATTGCGCTTGACCTTGCTTGGTGAGTGGGTACTTGTCCACTACGCCGTAGTCGTCCTTGGTCATGGTGTTGAGGGCAATTTGTTGCACTACACCGTCCTTTTCGATAACACAGCCCTCGGTGGTAAAGCCGTAGCCAAGTTCCGCTACCATAACTTGCTTACCAAACTTTTTGTTGTTGCGCGCGTTGGCAAAAAACATATCGGGTGTGCCGTGCCAATATGGATAATAGCTCATGCCGATGATGTCGTAGTCGACATTGGCAAGGTTCATTTGAGTGAAAAATTCGTTGTACACAGCTTGGTCGTAGCTACGCTCCAAGTGCAACATGATTTTTGCAGATGGGTAGACTTCGCGACAGGCGGAAATACCCGATTTGAGCAATTGGATGAGGTTGTCGTAGCCATTGCGAACGCCATCCGTTCCACCAGTTAACTTGCCATATGGCCACAAAATACCATTGGTTATTTCGTTGCCTACTTGCACCATTGCGATGTCGATGCCGTTGTCCTTGGCTTGGAGCAAAGTGTCCTTTGTAAAGTGGTACACCGCTTGAACAAGTTGTTCCAAGTTGAAGTTTGCCCACGCCTTGGGTGGGAATTGCTTGGCAGGGTCTACCCAAAAGTCGGAGTAGTGAAAATCCAACAAAATTTTGTACCCCTTACTTTGAGCAAGCTTTGCCAAAGTTAGGAAGTTGTTTGTATCACAAGTGCCACCAAGGTACTTGACACCATTGGGATCGCGAGGGTTGTTCCAAAGGCGGATTCGCATGTGATCCACTCCGTTGGAGTGCATAACGTCAAGCGGGTCCACTTGTTTGCCATCAACGTAGTACTTGGCGCCGTTTTCCAATTCTTCCAAATAGGTGGAAACATCAATACCCAAAATCATTATTGTTGCCCCCTTTGATGTGGTTGCATTGTGAGTGGTTGGTTATCTTCGCCAAAGGACGTAACGCGCATTTTCATGCTTTTGTAGCGGTATTTTGCTTGCTCGTTGAGGCGCAAAACATCAGCTTCGCTTCCGTGGAAGCCACAACGCAAACAGTAGTACTCCTTTTTTTCCTCGTCAAAAAACATGTCGATGTCGATATCGCGCATAAAGCAACTTGGGCAACGGAAATTTAGTTTGCCTTTTGTAGATTGAGCCATGTTTTTACCCCTCCTTGTTGGATAGTTTTTGTAAGACGCAAGTGGTAAACTGGGGAGAATGCGATACCCTCCTCTACTTGCAATGTATCGCAATCGCCACCCATTTGTACATTTGTGCAAACATCGGGAATGTTGACATAGGCAACATCGCCTGCAGATGTAATCTTGCGACCAAGGTAGCCAAATTGCATGCTTTGATCGTCCACACCAAGTGTGATATTTGTCATGTCTGCTTGGTACTCGGTTGTGCCAAAGCCACCTGTAAAGTACTCGGTGAAGGTTACGTCTTCGCCAGCCATGTCTGTTAGCAAGTTGCGCTCGGTAACAACCATACCGGTGCCTTCCATAAAGGTGAATACCGATTGAATGGCGATATCCTTGCCAGCCAAAGTTACTGTTACTGGGTTGGTTGTGATGCGCACACCACCATCGATTTTGTCGTACTTGGCCATTGTGCGAAGCAAGCAAAGGTCAGTTTCCTCGCCCTTGTAGCTAACCTTGCATGACTTGATTGTACCTGCTCCAGCATAGTGAGTGAAATAGCCGGCACGGTAGTTGATTTGAATGAGGTATGGGTAGGATGCATCGTACACGTTTTGTGTGCCAATGCCTGTTTTTTGGTCGATACGAGCTACATATGGACGAAGGTCGATCATTGCACCACCTTGATTGAAGTCCAAGCATGTTCTGTAGTATGGGTCGGCATACCAAAAATATTGTTTGTTGCTACCATACAAGATATCCTTCCACAATGCGCACTCGGCACGATTGTAGTCGGGGTGCTTTTGGCGGTAGAAATCAGCAAACTCCGCCATGGTCATGTCGATAAGTTTGCCTTCCGATTTGAGCTGGCCGTAGTACTTCATACCATCGTCGTAGCTTTTTGCAAGAAGTTCGTATGGGGCTTCCCAACGGCCACGCTTGTTTAGCCAACCTGGGCCAACAAACATCATGTTGTAGGCATAGCCATCGTTGTACTTGGCAAGATGGCGGTATTGATCCACCAAATTGTACAAATATGGGTACTCGATACTGCCGTTATCATCGTAGTAGATCATACCACGCAAAACGTTTTGTGGGTGGGTACCAAAGTTACTGCCGTTACCATCGAAGCAAGCCATCAAGTCGCGAGACAAGTGAGGGATTGCCACAATACCACTGTCGTCATCAGCATCACTTGCTGGGCAATGACTGTTTACCTTGCTTGGAATCCAAGGGTTCCATGGGCCACCATCCATAAATGTGTACCAACTGTTATTGCAGGTGTGGTAAGCTTTGGGGCCCTCCTCCCAACAGGTTGCAACAGCGCACTTGACTGATGGGTAGTTTTGCTTGATGTAGTTGATTGTGTAGGCATCCAAAAAGTAGCTACCTGTGGATTGTGGGTAGAAACCAAACTTTTGGTAAAAGAGGCCAAAAACATCGTCTACAATGGCGCGTTTTGTGGCGTCATCGAACATCCAAATGCAAAAATCTTCCGTTTGGTACTTTTGCTTGAATTGCTTACAGGGCAATCCCAAAAGTGACAAACCGATTTCGTCACCATAGATGCGGTTATGCTCCTTGGCTAGGCGGACAATTTCCTCCGAAAACAAGGATGCGTAGGTGATTTGAATGGTGGTTTTTAGGCCATACTTGTGGGCGCACTCTTGTTGAAACAAAAATATATCCAACGATTCGTCCTGAACGTTTGCGCCTTTGCCAAGTGCCTTTTCGGCATACTCGGGGGACAACTCTGGACGGTGAATAATGTTTACTACAAATTGATCCATGTTAAATATCTCCTGATAATCTTTGTATTGCAATGCAATACGTGGAGTATATTTTAGCACACCGATTTGCTTTTTGCAAGAGCGAAAAGTAAAAAAGTTTGTACAATTTTTGAGTAAATTTTGCGCGGAAATTTTGCGGATTTTGCTCTTAAATATGCCCCTTAGATGCCATCAGTTTAGCGTAGATTTTTGACATTTTGCAACAAAAAGGCCCATCCAAGAAGGAAAGGCCTGTGTTTTTGTTAAATTTTTACTGCTTGTAGAACACGATTTTGCCGTTTTGAGCATCTACCACTACTGTGTCGCCCTTGGAAATTTTACCTTCCAAAAGTTGCTCGGCAAGGGCATCTTCCACGTTGCGTTGAATGGCGCGTTTTAGTGGTCTTGCGCCGTAGTCCTTGTCGAAGCCAACGTTGGCAAGCAGTTCGATTGCCTTGTCGGTAAAGCGCAAATTGAGGGTACCTTTTAGGCGTTTTACAAGGCCGAAGCAAAGAAGCTCGGTAATCTTGAGCGTTTCCGCCTTGCCAAGGTAGTTGAATACCACAATTTCGTCCACGCGGTTCAAAAACTCTGGACGGAAGAACTTTTTCAAGGCACGTTCTACGTTATCGTGCATGGTTTGGTAGTCGTTGCCACCTGTAAAGCCCATTGTGGAGCCTTTGGCGTCACTTACACCGATGTTACTTGTCATGATGATAACTGTGTTGCGGAAGTCGACAGTTTTACCGTGAGAGTCGGTAAGACGGCCTTCGTCCAAAATTTGCAACAACAAGTTGAACACATCGGGGTGCGCCTTTTCAATTTCGTCAAATAGCACTACCGAATAGGGCTTGCGGTGTACCTTTTCGGTGAGGTAGCCACCTTCGTCGTAGCCGGCATATCCTGGGGGCGCACCAATAAGTTTGGCGGTGGATTGTTTTTCCATGTACTCGCTCATATCGATGCGAATAACATCGCTATCGCTACCGAAAAGACAATCGGCAAGTGCCTTTGTGAGTTCCGTTTTGCCACTACCTGTTGGGCCAACAAAAATAAAGCTACCAATGGGCTTGTTGGGGTCTTTTAGGCCAGCGCGTTGACGGCGTACCGCCAAAGAAACAACCTTGACCGCTTGGCTTTGGCCGATGACGCGCTTGGAAAGTTCCTCTTCGAGGTGCACGAGTTTGTCGCGTTCCTCGCGAGAGAGTTCCATTACAGGCACGCCTGTCATTTGGCTGATAACTTGGCGAACATCCTCGGCAGTAAGTTGGATATTTTGTGTTTTGAGATATGCTTGGTATTGTTGTTGGGCTCCGTCCAATTGCAAAGCAAGTTGGCGATATGCCTTTTGCAACTCAACCATTTGTGCTTGGTTGGTTTCCGTTTCCAGTTGGCGTTTTACACTTGCAAGCCTTGCTGTGAGTTGGCTAATTTGAGGGGGTACGGTGTGCTTGGAAATCTTTAGTTTGGAGCACGCTTCGTCCAAAACGTCAAATGCCTTGTCGGGCAAAAATCTATCTGCAATGTATCTTACGGAAAGTTGCACCGCTGCAACAATCGCTTCGTCGCTGATAGTTACGGAGTGGTAACTTTCGTACTTGCCCTTTACGCCACGCAAAATTTGAATGGCAAGGTCTGCTGATGGCTCGGACACAACAACCGGTTGGAAACGGCGTTCCAAAGCAGGGTCGCGCTCGATGTACTTGTGGTACTCGTCCAATGTGGTTGCGCCAATGATGCGTAGTTCGCCACGAGCAAGGGCTGGTTTCAAAATCTCCGCAGCATCAAGGGAGCCTTCGTTTGTGCCACCTGCGCCCACAAGGTTATGGATTTCGTCAATAAACAAAATTATGTCTTGGTCTTGGATTACTTGATTGACAATATCCTTGATACGTTCTTCGAAATCGCCCCTAAAACGTGTGCCAGCAAGCATGCTTGCAAGGTCCAACTCGACAATGCGCTTGCCTTGCAATTCGTGAGGAACTTGGCCTTGAGCAATTTTGAGAGCCAATCCCTCGACAACGGCAGTTTTGCCTACGCCCGCCTCGCCCACCAATACAGGGTTGTTTTTGGTGCGACGAATGAGTGTTTGAATTACACGTGCTGTTTCTTCGTCACGGCCGATTACACCATCAATTTTGCCAATTAGCGCCTTTTGAGTGAGGTCTGTGCCAAAGTCCACCGCATCGTTATCCCTGCGAGTGGGTGCAGTTGTGGCAAAATCCGCTTGGAAAGGTGTTTGAGATGGTTGAGATGGAGTTTGGTCCACAAAAACGGGATTTTCGTCAATACCCAATGCGTAGCGCGCAAGCTTATCCTTGTTGGGGAGTTTGTCCGCAACGTACTTGAACAAATCCGTTGTGGTTTTGCCCATGCGTTCCATGTAGAACTTGATTTTGTCGTAGGCGTAGCAATTTTTCATAGACAAAATGGCAAGCAAAACATGGACACAGTCCGTTTCCGCCTGTCCCAATGCCTTGGCAATGTGCTCGGAGAGCTTGTCCAAGTTATCTATTTCGTGCACGTTGCGAGGGTTACCCATTTGGAAAGAAGCCCTTGGCTCCAGGTTTTGCACCGTCATGCCAAAAGCGGCAAGATAGTCCTTGGCGGGATTATCCACATAGGCAAGTCCGTAGAGGACGTGCTCGGCCATGATACCGTTTGCTCGACTGTTACGAGCATACATATGGGCAACGTTAAATGCCATTTGAAGTGTTTCTGAACGCATAAGTGTACCTTTTTGTTGGTTGTTTTGTATATTGTATCAAAAACTGCAAACATTTTCAAGGGAAATGGAGATATTGGGAAAAAGTATTTTTTATAAAAAGAAAAGCCTAGACTGATTACTCAATCTCGGCTTTGGTTTGTAATTTAATTTATGGTTACCTTTTGCAGGTTTGTGTGCCCACAAAAGGTGATTGTTGTTTGGGGGTTTACTTGATGGGGTTGGGGTTACCACTTTGTTGGAACACCGTCAACATAGTGCCAGTAGTTGCCAGATGTGGTTGGTTGTGTTTCGCTGTAGTAGTAGCGAGTTGCGTAGATTAGGCATGGATTCTCTTCGCTAATTTGAATCTTATTCCATTGTTCTTTTGTACCTGCGCAGTACACATCTTTCAAAATACCGCAATCATTGAACGCAGAACGACCAATAGATGTTACACTGTTACCAATTGTTACACTTGTGAGACTACTGCAACTATAGAATGCATACTCTCCAATAGATGTTACATTATCGGGGATGGTGATGCTTGTCAGACTACTGCAATAGTAGAACGCACCATTACTAATAGATATTACGCTGTCGGGAATTGTGATGCTTGTTAGCCTGCTGCACACACCGAATGCATGCTGACCAATAGATGTTACACTGTTACCAATTGTTACACTTGTGAGACTACTGCAACTATAGAATGCATACCCTCCAATAGATGTTACACTATCTGGAATGGTAATACTTGTCAAACTACTGCAACCATAGAACGCATGGTCACAAATGGATGAACCACCAGTTATCACTACTGTTTTGAGTGAAGATGGGACAGAGCTCACATTATTAGAGTAACTGCTTGCACCAAAAATATATCCAAAATGGGTATTGGTTGTACCGTCAAGAGTTGCTCCTACAAATGGCAATGTGATGCTTTCGAGACTACTGCAACTATAGAACGCACCATTACCAATAGATATTACGCTATCGGGGATGGTGATGCTTGTTAGACTACTGCAACCAGAGAACGCATAGTCACAAATAGATGAGCCACCAGTTATTACTACTGTTTTGAGGGATGTTGGAACATAGCTAGAATTGGAAGAATAACTACTTGCTCCAAAAATACACCCAAAGTGAGTGTTACTTCTACCATCTTTGATTTCGCCAACAAATGGAATTGTGATATTTTCAAGACTACTGCAACCAGAGAACGCACCATGTCCAATAAATGTTACGCCATTGCCAATAGTTACACTTGTAAGACTACTGCAATCTTCGAACACACCATCACCAATATATGTTACACTATCTGGGATGGTGATACTTGCAAGACTACTGCAACCAGAGAACGCACCATGTCCAATAAATGTTACGCCATTACCAATGGTTACACTTGTAAGACTAATGCAATCACGGAACGCATCCTGACCAATAGATGTTACGCTATCGGGGATGGTGATACTTTCAAGATTTCGGCAGTCTTCGAACGCATAAAGGGATATGGTTCTTAATTGACTACCTTCTGCAAATGTTACACTTGATAGTGCTGTGCAATTATAGAACGTATAAGAGTCTAAAATTGTTAATGAACTACCTTCTGCAAATGTTACACTTGATAGTGCTGTGCAATTATAGAACGCATAAGAGGATATACTTGTTACACTACTTGGAATCGTGATGGCCCTCATTGTACGATTAGTATAGAATGCATTCTTGGAGATTGCATATTCTTTGCCATTATAATTATCTGGCAAGATCGGCATGAGATCACTACCAAAATACCTAAACATGTACACATCGATTCCGTCATCGTAGAACATATAATCACCTAATTGTTGTACGTATCTATCTGACTCGTCTTTAGTAATGTGTTTTGCATAGTATCCAACCTTACCATTAGATGAAGCTCCTGCTTCGATTGATAGTGATGACTTGTTGCATACTTCTATTAGATTGATGCACCCATCAAATGCCCTATCACCTATACTTTTTACACCTTCGGGAATTGTGATACTTGGGAGATTTGTACAAGAATAAAACGCAAGACTAGCGATAGCTGTTAAATTTTCAGGAAGAGAGATGCTTATTAAGTTTTTGCAACTAGAGAAAGCCAAATAACCGATACTTATTAGTTCGCTTTCTTCTGCAAATGTTACATTTACTAGACTATAACAGCCAATGAATGCACGTTCGCCTATGTAGGTTACTCTACTTGGAATCGTGATGCTTTTAATGCTACGGCGTTCAGAGAACGCATAATCACTAATAGATGTTACTGGTCTGCCTTGGTATGTGGCTGGAATAACTACATCTGTATCGGTGCAAGTGCCAATACCCGTAACACGGTAGGATGTCCCATCTAGAGCATAATTAAGACCTTCAGAGTAATAATCACAGTTACACAAAGTGCACACCTCGTCTACGTAATTATGACCTGTTGCAGAAATTACTTTGTATGTTGTGTATTTACAACGAGAACATGTAACATATGCATCCCAACCAATCTCTGTGCATGTTGGAGCTTTAGCAACGTGTTCAATTTCATCGTGGCCAAGGGCATCAACATAGGTATCTACGAAACTATCTCCACAATGGCAAGTGTGGGTTGTATAACCTTGCTCAGTGCAAGTTGGTTTGGTTATAACTGCATTGTGACTGTGACCTGTTGCTTCAACATATGTATCTGTATAGTTATCACCACAATGACAAGTGTGGGTTGTGTAGCCTTGTTCCAAACATGTTGGATTGGTTACCACTTCATTATAATTATGTCCCGTTGCTGGGATTTCCGCATATGTTGTGTAATCGCAACGAGAACATGTTACATACTCGTTCCAGCCAATTTCTGTACATGTTACGGCTTGAGCACCATGTGTAATTTCATCGTGGCCAAGTGCAGAAATTTCTTTATATGTGGTGTAATCACAACGAGAACATGTTACGTAAACATCCCAACCAATTTCTGTACATGTTGGAGCTTGGGCATCGTGAGGAACTTCATCGTGACCAAGGGCAGGGATTTCTTCATATGTTGTGTAATTACAACGAGAGCATGTTACATATTCATCCCAACCGACTTCAAGACATGTTACTACTTGTGCATCATGAGGAATCTCATCGTGACCAATAGCAGGGATTTCTTCGTATGTTGTGTAGTCACAACGGCTACATGTTACGTATTCATCCCAACCGATTACTAAACATGTTACAGCTTGAGCATCGTGAGGAATTTCGTCATGGCCAAGTACATCAACTGTCACAGTATCACGAGAGATTCCTGCATCGCATACAGTACAATAAACTACATTGTCGTAAGAACCTTCAACAGTACATTTTGGAGCTACGTTGTTTTCTACTACTACGGAGCCCTCTGTATGTCCAAGTGCTGGAACTACTACTGTATCTCTGCTGAGTTCTTCTTTACATACGGTACAGTAAACAACATTGTCGTAAGAACCATCAACTGTACATTTTCGTGCAACATTGTTTTCTACAACAATTGCTCCTTCGGTGTGACCAAGAGCATTAACATAGGTATCTACGAAACTATCTCCACAATGACAGGTGTGTGTTGTGTAGCCTTGTGCAGTACAAGTTGGATTCGTTACCACTGCTTCATGTCTATGGCCTATTGCTTCAATAACTTTGGTTTCTGCGACACCACAAGTACATGATCTGAGTGCAAGACCAGCTTCGGTACATGTGGCAGCTTTAACCTCTATCCAATCGCCATAAGTATGCTGTGCTAGGGAAATATCTCTTGTTTCCTTTTCGCCACAGTCACAAACTCGTTCTTCTTGACCAGCTTCAGTGCAAGTGGAGTTTTCAACAATTGTCCACTCGCCAAATGTGTGACCAGTGGCAGGGATATCTCTAACTTCAAATTCACCGCATTCGCAAACTCTTTTTTCTTGACCGATTTCGGTACAAGTTGCTGGTGTAGAAACTGTCCACTCGCCAAATTCGCATGAGTGACATGCTGTAAGTGCCAAGCAACTTACAACCAGCATTGCAATCAATATTATGATTAGTGTTTGTTTTTTCATAATAATCACCTTTCCGTTTTCAGTCCGGCAACTTTTTGAATACATTGTATCATATCGTTTAGATAAAAACAAGTCCAAAAATATAATCTGTAGCTAAAATATGGCAAAACTCTTTTATTATCATAATATTTTAGAGTGCAAGCATCTGTCTTCAGTATAAAAAATATCCCTACCTAAGTTAGGCAGGGATATTTGTGTTTGTAGTTTGATGCAAGTGTTGAGTTTAGCTCAATTATTTTGCCATGGATACTGCAACTGCGCAAGCAACTGTCATACCAACCATTGGGTTGTTACCAGCACCGATCAAGCCCATCATTTCTACGTGAGCAGGAACGGAAGAAGAACCAGCAAATTGAGCGTCACCGTGCATACGACCCATTGTGTCTGTAAGACCATAGGAAGCAGGACCAGCAGCAACGTTATCTGGGTGCAAAGTACGGCCTGTGCCACCACCGGAAGCAACGGAGAAGTACTTTTTGTTGTTTTCCATGCACCACTTTTTGTAAGTACCAGCAACTGGGTGTTGGAAACGTGTTGGGTTTGTGGAGTTACCTGTGATGGAAACGTCAACCTTTTCGAACTTCATGATTGCAACACCTTCGGATACGTCGTTGGAACCGTAGCAACGAACCTTTGCACGTTCGCCATCGGAGAATGCAACTTCGCGAACGATTTTGAGTTCGCCTGTGTAGAAGTCGTAGTCAGTTTCTACATAAGTGAAGCCGTTGATACGAGAGATGATGTAAGCAGCGTCCTTACCAAGACCGTTCAAGATAACGCGAAGTGGCTTTTTGCGTGCTTTGTTTGCGTTACGAGCAATACCGATAGCGCCTTCGGCAGCAGCGAAAGATTCGTGACCAGCAAGGAAAGCGAAGCAGTCGGTGTTTTCGTTAAGAAGCATGGAACCAAGGTTACCATGGCCAAGACCTACTTGACGTTGGTCTGCAACGGAACCAGGAATGCAGAATGCTTGGAGACCAAGGCCGATGCACTCAGCAACTTTGTCTGCTTGAGTAACGCCTTGTTTGATAGCGATTGCGCAACCAAGAGTGTAAGCCCAAACTGCGTTTTCGAATGCGATTGGTTGAACGCCTTTAACGATTTCTTCTACGTTAACGCCTTTAGCAAGGCAGATTTCGCGAGCTTCTTCCAAAGAAGCGATACCGTATTTAGCAAGTTCGGCAGTAATTTTGTCTATTCTTCTTTCATAACCTTCAAATCTGATAGCCATTGTTAGTACCTCCCTTACTCGTTACGTGGAATGATGTATTTAGCAGCATTGTCAAAACGACCATAGTGCTTCTTTGCCTTTTCGAGCGCTTCGTTACCGCCAACGCCTTCTGTTACAAGTTTCATCATTACACCAAGGTTAACGTATTCGTAACCGATGATTTCGCCATTTTCGTCAAGAGCAAGACGAGTAACGTAGCCTTCGGCCATTTCCAAGTATCTTGGGCCCTTAACTTTTGTTGAGTACATTGTACCAACTTGAGAACGAAGTCCCTTACCAAGGTCTTCGAGACCTGCACCAACTGGAAGACCAGCATCGCTAAATGCGGATTGTGTGCGGCCGTAAACGATTTGCAAGAACAATTCGCGCATTGCAACGTTGATAGCGTCACAAACAAGGTCTGTGTTAAGTGCTTCGAGCAATGTTTTGCCTGGCAAAATTTCTGCAGCCATAGCAGCAGAGTGAGTCATACCGGAGCAGCCGATTGTTTCTACAAGAGCTTCTTCGATGATGCCGTTTTTGATGTTGAGTGTGAGTTTGCAAGTACCTTGTTGAGGTGCGCAACATCCACAGCCGTGTGTGAGACCACTGATATGACTGATTTCAGTAGCCTTGACCCATTTGCCCTCTTCGGGGATAGGAGCTGGACCGTGGTTGCAACCTTTAGCAACGCATTGCATCATTTCTACTTCATGTGAGTATTGCATGGGTGTGTGCCTCCAATAAAAAAATTTTACGTTTGGATTATACCACAGAAATGGCATAAAATCAAAGATTTTGACGGGCAAAATTCATTGACTTTTTTAATGATACCATAAATAAATCCTTTAGTAAACAGGTTTTGCAAAATTTTTGTTGGGAAAATTGGCAAAAATAAAGACCACCCAATGAGAGTGGTCTTGTTTTAGACGTTAGTTAAGTTACTTGTCCAATTTGAGTTGGTTGCAGATTTGGGCAAGGTCAAGCTCGTACTTGTCATGAAGGGGCCAAGTGTCCATACCATCATCGTCCTTGCGAGGGATGATGTGGAAATGCAAATGGAACACACTTTGTTGAGCGGACTTGCCAGATGCGTTCAAGATGTTTACACCGCTAAAACCGCAGTTATCTACGTAGTGGTTGGCAACCTTTTGTACTGTTTGGATAACGTGCGCAAGCACTTCCGCATCGCAATCCATCACGTTTGTGAAATGCTTTTTGGGAATGACAAGTGTGTGGCCGTAGCTATCGCAAGCGATGTCCAAAAAGGCGTAGGTGTGTTGGTCCTCGTAGATTTTGTATGAGGGGATTTGGCCGTTTACAATTTTACAAAAGATGCAGTTTTCCATTGTGATACCTCGCATAGATTGAATTTGATACCTGTTGATTTTGCCCGAAGAAACATCGTTTTTGGCGGGCATTTTGTTTGGGTTTTAGTAAGAAATTTACGTTGGTTTTTGTAGTGTTTTGTGCCTGATTTGCAGTGTTTTTTTGCAATGATTTTGGGTAAAAATTGCATTTTTCGCGGACACGTGGTTGTTTTTTGAAAGTGAGCCTTAGGTTTTTGTTTAACAATCCCTCAGGCGTTACCACGCCAGCTCCCTTTACACAAGGGAGCCAATTTTAGGCATTAGTGCAAAGAAAAATAATGCACGGAATTATTGAGAATGGTTAAGATTTAGTAGTAAATTAGCACTACTCAACTTTGCCAATTGCACCATCAAGATAGGGCTCGGCAATGTTGACATCAACAAGCTCGCCAACCTTGGCATTGCCTGTGAAGTACACACGAAGATACTCCTTGGTGTAGCCCTCCCAAAGGCCGTTGCGTTTGCGTTCGCAAAGGACACTTTGAGTTGTGCCAACAAACTTGTTAGCAAAGCTATCCTTGAGTTGAAGTTTGATTTGAGTAAGCGCTTCTACACGGGCAGATTTTGTTGCGTGATCCATATCCTTCCAGTTGTAGGCAACTGTGCCTTCGCGTGGGGAATAGGGGAAAACGTGGATATCGGCAAAACCAACTTTTTGAACAAACTCGCAGGTTTGTTGGAACTCTTCGTCCGTTTCGCCACAGAAGCCAACAATGATGTCGGTAGTGATGCCTGCATTGGGGAAATAGTTGCGAATTTTGAGCACGTCCCCCAAAAATTCCTCCGTTGTGTACTTGCGGTTCATGCGTTTTAGCACTGTGTCGCAACCACTTTGCAAGGACAAATGGAAGTGTGGACAAAAGTCAATTTTGGTTAGCGCTTGTAGTAGTTCGTCTGTTACAACGCGTGCTTCCAAACTGCCCAAGCGGATACGTGTTGGGATACCTTGGAGGGACTCGAATAGTTGTGTTAGACTTTCGCCCGTGTCCCGTCCAAATTGGGAAATATCAATGCCAATTAGCACTGTTTCCGCACAGTTGACGGATTTTACTTCCGCTACAACATCGGCAACGCTACGGCTACGGCTTCGACCACGAAGGTATGGCACAATGCAGTAGCTACAAAAGTTGTTGCAACCATCTTGAATTTTTACAAAAGCACGTGTGCGCTCTTGTGTGGCGTGCAGTTCGTTGGCATAGACTGACGGAACACTTTCCACATCGATGCCTACGCGTTCGATAACGTCAACAATTTGTGTTTTGTTAGCAACGCCCTTGATAAATGTGACGTTGGCAATATCTTTGAATTGGTCGGCATTTTTTTGAGAGGCACACCCCACCACCACAACCTTGCAGTTGGGGTTGAGCTTGCGTGCGCGGGCTACAAGTTGGCGGGACTTTTTTTCCGCTTCGGCTGTGATTGCGCAGGTGTTTAGCACAAAAACATCGGCAGTTTTTAGTCCGTGAAATGCCTCGTGGCCTGCTTGCTTGAGCTTGGCAATGATTTGACCGCTTTCGTATAGGTTGGTTTTGCAACCAAGTGTAAAAACTGATACTACCATACTACTTTGCGGACAGTTTCAAAGCGCGCCACTCGCCCTTTTGTTTGATTTCGATGACATCAAACTTTTGGCTGTAAAGCTCGATTATGCCATCAAGTTTGATATCCAAAATGCCGGAAAGAATCAACGTTGTGCCAGAGTGTACAACTGTGGAGATATCTTGGTACAACAGTTGCAAGATATCCGCTGTCAAGTTGGCAAAAACAATGTTGAAAGTGCCTGTTGTTTTTTCTGTGAGGTTTCCTGTTTTGATAGAGCAAAGGTGCTCCAAACCATTGATTTGTGCGTTGTGAAGTGCAACGTCGGTAGCTTGAACGTCGATATCTACAAGTTCGGCCGACTTGGCACCCAAAAGTAGGGAACACAAGCCCAAAATGCCACTACCACAACCAACGTCAAGTACAGTTTGGTTGGACAAAGGCAAATTTTCCAAAAACTCCAAGCACATGGAAGTTGTTTCGTGTTGGCCTGTGCCAAACGCCACGCCAGAGTCCATCAAAAAGACAGTTTTGTCCGTTTCGACAGTTTGCCACTCGGGGCAAATGACAAGCTTGTCCGTTTCCAATGGGCGGAAGGTTTCCTTCCACTTTTCCACCCAAGCGTTGCCGTCCACCGTGCCAACTTTGATATCCAAACTGCCTGCATCGGCAAGGTTAGATAGATTTTGGCGTAAAAAAGTGAGAACACTGTTTGTGTCCTCTACGTTGCAGTAACCCTTGACCATAACTTCGTCTGCATACACCATGTCGGCAGAGTCATCTTTGTAGTCCCAAGATGCGTTTTGGTAAAGGTCGTTTTTATCTAAAATTGTAACACCATCGAGGCAAACTTCTTGCAAAAAGTAGGCAACAACCTCGGCATTTTCGCTGTTTGTAAAGACGGTGATTTCTGTAAAATCCATAATATGCCTACTTAATCAAGATGTCGATTAGGCGCTTTGCGTTTTCCCACTCGCGCTTGTTTAGTTCGTATTGTTGCTTGCCACGCTCGGTGATTGTGTAGTATTTGCGTTGTGCACCGATATTGTCGCCCCAAAAACCTTTGATACACTCCATATCCTCCAAACGGTGGTATGCAGAGTACAAACTTTGCTCGTTAGGAATGTACAAATTGTTTGTCTTTTGTGCGATAAATCTGCGGATTTCGTTACCATATTTGGTGCCATCCATCAAAGCGGAAAGCACAAACGTATCGATATGTCCGCGAAGTAAATCACTGGAAATGATACTCATCTTTTGTTTCTCCAAATTTCTATGTCTGGCATATATGATACCATCTAGAAATGCTTTTGTAAAGTGCAAAATTGAGGAAAAAACAAAAAATAAATAATTGCAAATTTGTTCACAATTGTGGAACTCGTGAAACAATTTTGCCCGAATTATGTGTGTTTTTTAGGATTTTGAGTCCACCGCTGTTGGTAAATTGAGAACTTCCGAAAAATTGCAGGTACGTGTGCCCTTTTGAGAAAATTGCTCAATATTTACTATGTCTGATATAACTTTTACATATCAAAACTGCGTCAAAAATGAAATTATACCCACTATCATTTCACTATTATATATGATATAATTATTAGGTATTTTTAAAGGAGGTGGAAGAATTGAAAAAATATGACGTTGTTATTGTTGGCGCATGCACTGCCGGAACGTACTTTTCCCACTTGCTTGCAAAAGAGGGATTGAAAGTGCTTGTTATCGACAAGGATAGTGAGCAAAACTTGTGCAAAAGATTGGATATTTTCCACTTTACAAGGGAAAGTTACAAGCAGTTTGATATTCCCGTTTCCGGCCCGGGGGATCCTGAATGGGTGCACGACTTTGACTTGTGTTTGTCACGCTCGGCACTGGATAACCATCCAAAAAAATCACATCTGCCTGTTGCCGTTATGCACTTGCCGTTGTTCATCAAGCGTTTGCGCGAACGTGCAATTGAGGCTGGCGTTGAATTCCACTTTGAGGAAAGTTTTGTGGACGTTGTGTACAACGAGCAAAAACAAGTTTGCGGTATCACAACCACCAAAGGCTACTACGACACTCGACTTGTGGTGGATGCAAGCGGTATTCCATCGGTAGTTCGCAGAAAAATTCAAGATGACTACATCGAAAGCTTCGAAATTACTCCACGCG
>JAZRHU010000046.1:0-10791 GCA_045644945.1 Candidatus Fimimonas sp.
TATTTTTTGATGGTCTAATTTTACTACAATAGTAAATGTATGTCAAGTAAATGCGCGCAAGTGTGTGCACTACTTGTTTTGTTGAATGAGTTGTTTGAAAAACTCGATGCACTTATCCAAGGACGAGATTGTCAAGTTTTCGTTGTTGCCATGCATAAGTGCAAGTTGCTCGAACGTTAGCGCAATTGGTGTGCAACGAATTGCATGCTTGGCAATGGGTTGAAGATGCCTGCAATCGGTGCCAGCATACATCAAAAATGGACAAACAACCGCATCGGGGTAGACGTTGTTAGCAACGCTTTCGAACAATTTGTAGCCATCGCCTTTGATATCCACAACACCGCTTGCCTCGCGGAACTTGATAACTTCCATTTCGAGGTCGAACTTGTTGGCAAGCTTTTGCAGTTTTGCAAAACACTTGGTGCTTGTATCCCCTTGCAAAAAGCGAATGTTAGCCGTTACCCAAGCTTGGTCGGGAATGGCGTTGCGAGTTTTTCCACCGCCAGTTGTGGTAAATGCAATGGTTGTGCTAAAGAGCATTGCGCCCGCACGTTTGGCAACTTTAGAGCAAGCAATGGGGGCAACAAGACCGCCTGTTAGGCCAATGGTTTTGCAACCAACACGCTTGAAAAATGGCAACGCGTCCGCCATTTTGTACACCATCTGTTTGGCGATTTTTGTAGCACGTGGCTGGAAAATTTGATGATTTTCGCAATAGTTTACAAACTTGGCAATGCGAGCAATTGGTGTGTTAAGTGGTGGGTTGGATGCGTGTCCGCCATTACCTTTGGCAACAAATTTAACGTCGGCATAGCCCTTTTCCGTTGCGCCCACCATAAGCACGTCCTTGCGGTAGTTTTTGCCGTCCGCCTTCATAAGCGCACCGCCTTCGTCTACCACCAAAAATGGTGTGATGCCATTTGCCACAAAGTAGTCGCGCACAATTGGTGTGCCTGTGCCGGAGATTTCCTCGTTGGGGCTGTAACTGAGATATATGTCTTGCTCAGGAACAACGTCTTGGCTAAGCAGTTCTTCCACCGCCATCATTGTGCAAAAAAGTGTGTTTTTGCAGTCGATTGCACCACGAGCATACACCTTGTCATCCACAACTGTGGCACCAAAAGGTGGGTACTCCCAGTGCGTTTCGTCCACAGGAACAACGTCTTGGTGGGCCATCAAAACAAGTGGCTTGTCGTGGTTTGTGCCTTCCCACTTGAAAAGCAAAACGTTTGTGCAATCACGATCGCCCGCAACTGCGGAAAGATCCACCTTTTGTAGGCGCGCGTGAACAAGTGGAAAAACCTCGGCAAGCACCTTGTGGAAGGTGGCAAAATCTCCGCCGTTAGAGATGGTATTGCATTGCAAAAGTTTGCAAAAATCTTGAATGTATTTTGAGTTTGTCATAGTTGATTGTTAGATGAAAAATTGTTGACAATTACAAGCTTGTCATTGGATATTTAGCAAAGCCCTCTCAGGCACTACGTGCCAGCTCTCCCAAAGGGCGAGCCTATTTGCAATGTCGATATTATCCAGACTTGCGAGATATCATTTTTTGTTACGAGTGTGGGAAAATGTGTGCAAAACGCGATACATAAAGGTCTTTTTTAGTTGCACCGCATCAAATGGGCAAAGCTCTTGACAGCAGTAGCAACGGATGCATTTTGATTGCTTGAGCTTAGCCTTTTTGTCCACCACTTGCAAAGCCTCCGCTGGGCAGTGAGTTACGCATTTTCCGCAACCACGACATCTGTTTTTGTCGATTTTTACCTTTTTTGTAAGGTGCTTTTTTGCCAGTTTTTTTACCCATTTGGGCATGTTCAAAAATGTGTTTGCACTGGTAACTTCGGGGATGTCGAAGTTGTCTACAAACTTGTCCGCAAGGGTGGTAAAATCGAAGTCGATGGTAGACAAATCGTCACTTACAAGTCCACGCTCTTTGGCCACTTGAAGCAATGGCATATCGAAAGGTTTGCCAAAAAGTGACACGGCAACAACGTCCAACTCGTAGGGGTTTTCGCTTGCCAAAATTTGGCCGATAAACTTGGGTTTGCCGTTGGTTGGGCCGGCACCTTCCATACCGATTACGCCATCAATCATGTGCAGTACAATTTTGTCTTTTGCGTATTGTTCGATGTCGCAAAGTAGGTTACAAAAATCGCCAAGATCGGGGAAACGGCTGTGGAGTTCCACTTTGAGAAGCCCGGGAATTAGGCCGTACAAGTTTTTGACAGCGCCTGTGTAGCCGGCAAAGGAGTGGGTTTTGAGCTTGGTAAAGTTGATTACAACGTCTGCCGAAGTAAATGCGTTGATAATTTCGCACTTTTGCAAGCTTTTGCCGTTTAGATCCACAGTTTGAAAGTCGAAGTCGTCGTTGAGTTTGGCGCAGGTGCGGTTGGCAATTTCCGTCATTTTGCACTTGTTGTACACCACGTTCATCACGCCCTTGGTATACATGCCACCGCAAGAGTCGCCCACAACGATGTTTTGAGTTATTTGGGAAAGCTCATTTACCAAGGCAATTACCGCTTCGGGGTGGGTTGTGCCGTGTTTGTCGGGGGACATTTCGCGCACCAAATTTACCTTGATGAACACCTTTTGGTCGGGTTTTACAAAATTTTGCAAACCGCCAAGTTGGTTGATGATGTCACTAACGGCAGTTTGTACGTTTTGTGGTTGGTAGTCGGCACAGGCCGACATTGCTACTTTACTCATATTGTTACCTATTTTAGAAATTTTCTACAATTTTTGTTGCCAAATCCAAAAATCCCTTGGTTACTTGGCTTGTTGTAAGACGGTACTCTGCGTGACCGCCAAAAAGACTATCGGAAATGCACTTTACAAGCAAGCATGGCACGTTGTTGAAACGGCAAGCAAACAAAATGCCGGCCGACTCCATGTCGCAAATATCTGCACCAAAGTTTGTGTGGAGTGCACTTTTTGCTGTGGCAGAGTCCACAAACTTGTCGGCAGAAGCACAACGCACTACTGGCATATCTTTGAGTTCTAGCGCTTTTGTAAGCAGTTTAGCATCCGTTGCAACGGCAATATCGTCAAAGCAACCGTAACGGCCAACGGGGATGTTATCAATTGCGGAAGTGTCCATGTCGTAGTGAACGACATCCTTTACAAGAACTGTACTGCACACAGACATTTGCTCTGTCAATGCACCAACAACACCAAAGTTCAAAATGATATCCACGTTGTACTTGGAAATGAGCAGTTGACAACTTGCTGATGCTGCAATTTCGCCAACAGTTGCTGGCACGCAAAGCACTGCATCGTGTTTGCCAAGTTTGAAGTTGTAGATGGCAAAAGAGCCGTCCATTGTTTTGGTTGCACCATTCAAAAAGGATACTGCTTCCTTTTCCATTGCGGTAAAAATGCCAATTTTCATAAGTAGATCTCCTGTGAGATGTTTTTGAGTGGAAATTTGAGCGCAAAATGACAAAAACACTTTGGAAATTTGCCAAGATGCATCAAACCAACTATGTAATTTTACCACAAAGTGGTAAATTAGTAAATTGATATAACGCAAAAAGTGCCTTTAGTTGTGGTTTTTGACGTTGTTAGCGGTGAGTTGCGTTATTTTGAGTGGCAATGGCACCTACTGCCGAACATCAGTTATTTTTGCAATGTCACACAAAAGGCATTGCAAAGTGACAAAATGTTTGGTATAATGTACAAAACAATCTTGGAGAACGGTATGAAAATTTGGGCAAAGACAATATTTGACGACAAAATTACACGAAGCATTGTGCACGAGTGCGAGTTTTTGGCAAACGACTACCTCTACGGCGAAGCATTGCGCGACATTTGCGAAAAGATGGATATTCCTACGCCCATCTCCACCGTTACAAACTACATACACTTTGTGCGCTTCAACATGACAAGATACCAAGTGCGCGATTTTGTGGAAAGCGTGGATTTTGACTACCTTACCATCGAGTGCATACCGGAAGACAAGTAGACAAAAATTGAGTAAGCAAAAAGACTGTATCGAGATGATACAGTCTTTTTTTGTTGTGTTTATTGCTATAAAATTGATTTGCTTTATTGCGAATTTTACTTTATTTCCTTGCAAATTTGACAGCAAATTTCTTGTAAATTATTGCATTTTTTAGCGCAAATCACACTATTTTTTATTGAAAAACCGTGCAAAAATGCACCACGTGTCCGCAATTTTATTCTTCAGCACTATCTGTTGGCTCATCAAGTGGTTCGGCATTGGGGTTGTCGTAGTAGTCGATACGCAAGGTATTTTCGTACACTGGTGGGTAGATGTTTTCGCTGGGTTCAATTCCCGCCAAACGACAGACTGCTTGGTGCGCCTCGATGGTCAATTTTTCAATTGCTTGGGGTGTTGGAATTGTCATATCGGGGAAGATTGGTTCGCCAATACGAATTGTCAAAAGGGGAGCGTTTTTGCCCCAAATTAGGCGAACAAGGCCCTTTGGCTTGCGGTAGGAAAATGCCAGTGGCAAAATGGGTTTGCCCGTTTTTACCGCCCAACGGAATGCGCCCTTTTTGAAAGGACGAATGGGTTGGTAGCTTTCCCACATGCTACCTTCGGCATAGGTGTGGAACCATCCGCCATTAGAGATGTGCTCCTCGATAGCTTTGGTAAATTGGTAGGATGCACGAATATCCCCCTCGGGTACGGGAACGCCACCTGTGTAGCGAATGAGCACTTTGTTTTCGCCACGGCAGTTTGTTGCCCAGCTTGGGTGATATGGGATAAATGGGCGAATTGCATCCATAACGGCAATGTAGTCCCAAATGTGCACGTGGTTGGATACGGAAACTACGCCTTGCTTCAAGATTTCCTTGTGCTTGCGGATGTTTTTGCGACCTTCCACCTTCAACAATACGCGCACAGCCATAACAGGCATGGCAAGCCCCACCACCAAGATGCGGAACGCCTTGAAACGGCGCTTGAACTTTTTGGATTTGTCGATGTAGGGGAAGTCCTTGTCGAACTTGGCGTGGTCGTTCTTTTTTACCACCAAGTAGTGACCATCGGTGTACTTGGGAAATTTGTATCTAGTTAGTTTTGGATCGTATGGTTTGTTTGGCATGATTTTTTCCTGTGGAAGTTAGATTAGAAATTACAGCTTGTCGTAGGCATCCACTTGAACGCCCGCTTGGCTAAGTAGTTGCATGGAAAACTCGTCGGGGTAGCCTTCCTTGTAGACAATGCGTGTGATGCCAGAGTTGATGATCATCTTGGCACAAATAACACATGGTTGATGTGTGCAGTAAAGTGTTGCACCTTTCAAGGATACACCAAGACGTGCCGCTTGCAAAATGGCGTTTTGCTCAGCATGAACGGCATAGCAAAGCTCGTGACGTGTGCCACTTGGAATACCAAGTTTGTCGCGCATGCACTCGCCCTTGTCGCGACAGCTTTCCACACCTTGGGGCGCGCCGTTGTAGCCGGTTGTCAAAATGCGATTGTCTTTTACGATGATTGCGCCAATTTGGCGTCCTGCTCTAAAGCAACTAGACCAAGTTGCAACTTGGCAGGTTAGCTCCATAAATCTTTTGTCCCATTTGTTCATAGTGTACACTTCCTTGATGTATTTTGCAAAAATGCCCCAAATTTACTAGGGAAAATTTGCATAGTGTTGGCGAAAAATGTTGCAAAAACGCAACACGTGTCGCAGATTTTGTAAATTTTGCAACGGCAAATATTTTTGGATACAAGCAGTTATTTATCGTTTGCATTTCGCACCACAACTGCTTGGTTTGCTAGGTCAATGCCTATCCGTACAGTTTAGTATACCATTTTTGTAGATATTATTCAAGATGTTACGACAATAATTTTAGACCAAATTTAAAACAATTTGCCTAACCACAAACATTGGCAAAAGTATCCATCAAATTTGTGCGCAGTTTTTTGCATAGCAACAAGTGGCAATCTTGTTGTGAATTTTGTGCAAATTTTACAATCTTTGCCAAAAAAAGTGGCAAAATGCAGTGCAAATAATATTGACTTTTGGCGCTTGTATGGTAAAATATTGATAACAAAACACGAAAGCACTTTGGCCGAAATAATATAGCGACAAATCAAACTTTAGCGTACTACAATCCCTCTGTTAAACTACGTTTGCCAGCTTTCAGCCCTGGTCGTAAGCAAAGCATTACTCCCGGCTTTTGCTACAAACAAACCACAGGGTTGTTTGCTTTACGCGTCGCCCCCTTTGCACAAAGGAGGCAGGGGAAATGTCGACCGCACAAGTCAGTATTATTTATAACCCCAAAGGCATATTGGAGGAAAAAATGACAATTAAACCACTTTTTGACAAGGTTGTTGTTAAGCAAATCAAGGAAGTTGAGCAACAAGTTGGCGGTATCTTTTTGCCAACCGCTGCGCAAGACAAGCAAGAAATTGCCGTTGTTGTGGCAGTTGGCGAAGGCGGAATTGTTGACGGCAACGAAATCAAAATGGTTGTAAAGCCAGGCGACAAGGTACTTTATGCAAAGTATGCTGGCAACAACTTCAAAATTGATGGCGAAGAAGTTACCATCATCCGTCAACAAGATATTTTGGCGATTGTGGAAGGATAACACATCCACCCACGTTGTGATGCATTGTAATGCAGGCAAATACCATGCAAGTACATCACAATCCCCCAGTCGGTTTGCACCGACAGCCCCCTTTACACAAAGGGGCCAATCATATTGACATCAATTTTACAAATATGTTTGTCAATTTACCGCAATCGCACAGTTAATTAGGAGGCAAAATGGCTAAACAAATCAAATACGGACAAGATGCACGTCTTGCATTGGAGTCCGGTGTAAATCAACTTGCAAACACAGTAAAAATTACCCTTGGTCCAAAGGGACGCAACGTAATTTTGGAAAAACAATACGGTAGCCCACTTATCACAAACGATGGCGTTACCATCGCGCGCGAAGTTGTGCTTGTGGACCCATTTGAAAACGTTGGCGCACAAATCATCAAGGAAGCATCCACCAAAACCAACGACGTTGTTGGCGACGGCACTACCACTGCGACAGTTTTGGCGCAAGCAATCATCACACAAGGCAACAAATACGTTATGGATGGCGCAAACCCCATCATTTTGAAACGTGGAATTGACCGCGCCGTTAAAGTGTGCGTGGACAAACTTGCATCCATTTCCATCCCAGTATCCGGCAAGCAAGAGATTGCTCAAGTTGCATCCGTTTCCGCTGGCGACACAGCCATTGGCGAACTTGTTAGCGAAGCAATGGCAAAGGTGGGCAACGATGGCGTTATCACTGTGGAAGAAAGCAAAACCATCGCTACCGAACTTGCCGTTGTGGAAGGTATGCAATTTGACCGCGGATATGCAAGCCCATACATGGCTACCGACACAGACAAAATGGTTGCGGAACTTGACAATCCATTTATCCTTATCACCGACAAAAAGATTGGTAACATCCAAGAGTTGTTGCCACTTTTGGAACAAGTTGTAAAAGTAAGTGGCAAGTTGCTCATCATCTCCGAAGACGTGGAAGGCGAAGCACTTACAACACTCATTTTGAACAAGCTCCGCGGAAGCTTTATCTGCGTGGCAGTAAAGGCACCTGGCTTTGGTGACAGACGCAAGGAAATGCTCCGCGACATTGCCATCTTGACAGGCGGAACAGTCATCACCGAAGAACTTGGTTTGGACCTCAAGTCCGCAACACTAGACATGCTTGGACGTGCTAAACAAGTGAAGGTGGACAAGGACACAACCATCATTGTGGAAGGCATGGGACACCCCGAAGCACTACGCCAACGCATTGCACAAATCAGAGCGCAAATGGAAGTTTCCACAAGCGACTACGACCGCGAAAAGTACCAAGAACGTCTTGCAAAGCTTGCAGGTGGCGTGGCAGTTATCCGCGTTGGTGCTGCTACCGAAGTGGAAATGCGCGAAAAGAAACTCAGAATCGAGGACGCTTTGAATGCAACACGTGCTGCCACTGTGGAAGGTATTGTTGCTGGTGGTGGCGTGGCATTGCTTTGCGCCATTGCCGAGCTTGACGCCTTGATTGAAACATTGGCCGGTGACGAAAAAATTGGCGCGCAAATTGTTCGCAAGGCAATTGAAGCACCCATCAAGCAAATTGCGGAAAATGCCGGCGTGGACGGCCAAGAAATTGTTGACACCGTGCTTGCAAACGGCAACCACAACTTTGGTTACGATGCATTGACAGACAGCTATGGCGACATGATTGAAAAGGGCATCATCGACCCAACCAAGGTTACACGTAGTGCTTTGCAAAACGCAGCAAGCGTTGCCGGAACACTTTTGACAACCGAAAGCATCGTTTGCGACGTGCCAGAAAAGGTGGATAATAATCAACCAGCAACTGGGGAGATGTATTAATAACATACCCACAGTGACTGCATAGCACGCTTTGGCAGATAACCAACAAATATGAAAGGCAGGGAAAATTCCCTGCCTTTTTTTGATATTATATTGATGCAGTTTTAGTATTTTTTGCGGACACGTGGTGTGTTTCTTGCACTTTAGCCCTCTCCGTCACGCTACGCGCGCCACCTCTCCCAAAGTGAGAGGCTTTTCGATAAATCACATGGTGTATCGCGCCTATTGATTGTTATTTGTGCGTCACGCAATGGTCTAACTATCCCCTTTTCAAATCCTTTAGCTTGGTGGAAAGGGGTTTTGTGATGACGATGTGTTCCAAGTCGGCAATGGAAAAGGTTGCTACAATTTGCATATCGTCGTTGACAACTTCCAAGGCGTAGAGGTAGTTGCCTTGCATGCGTTTGGCAACGTCTGCCAAGGTGTTTTGGGTGCTAAATACAAGGGTTTTCTTTTCCATACCGTGATTTAAAAAGTAATTTTTTGCGTACACGTGTGCTGTTTTTGTGTAGGTTTCCCCTGCTTTGTTGGTAAGCACACCGCTAAAAAGAAATACCGAAAACAATCCCAAGCTGAACAAGTTGTGACCAGTAAAAAGGGAGATCACAAACAATGCAAAAAGTAACAATGAGCAAATCATCGTTACTTTTTTTACAATGTGGGTGCAATGGACATCACGCTTTTGTTGCAAGATGCCCGTAACAACTCGGCCACCATCAAGTGGGTAAAATGGCATCAAATTTACGCACGCCATACTGATGTTAGCTTGGAAAAATGGTTGGGTAAACACGTAGCTTTCCGGCCACATCCACCAAGTTGCAAGGCACACAACGCAAAGCACAAGGTTAGCTAACGGCCCTGCCAAAGCAATTTTGATGCGGTCGTGCGCAGTTACACTATCAAAGTCGCCATACAAAACTGCGCCAAAAATTCCCACCTGTATCTCTTTACATTGATAAAACAGCTTGCGTGCCACAATGTAGTGAGCAACTTCGTGCAACACCACCGCAAGGGTGTACGTCAGCGCGAAAAAGCCACGTTTTAGGTACAGCGCCAGCGCCAAAAATAGCCAAAAGCTTGGGTTAATTTTAAACTTTATGCCTGCCACGAAAGTTGCGTTTCGCTTGCTACAACTTGTTTTACAACTTCGCCACTTTCCGCAATCACCGTGGAAAACGTGCCGTTATACTTGCCAATCAAGGTGTTTTGCTCAACACTATCGCCAACGGCAACAAACACCGCTACGAGATTGGAGTAGGTTATGGTTGTGTCGTCATCAAGGGCCACTGTTACGCTGTTTTCCGTAACTTCTGTCACGGTACCACTTGTAAAGGACAACGTTGCTTTGCCACCGCCAAAGGTTGATACGCCATCTACACTATCCACAAGTGTGATGTTTACAGGCAAAGTGATTGTGTTGTTTGTTGGTGTTGCGCCATCAAAGATTGCCAAAACTGACGTGTACGCCTTTTTGACACCGGCAAAAACCTCGGCAGAAAAGTCGTTATCGATTAGCATCGCTGTGCCAAAAGCAACAACCACAACAGCAACAACAATAAGCGCGACAAAGATTGTGCGCATCTTTTTGCGTGGTTTGGGTTCCGTTTGCACGTACTTGCGCTCGGTATAGGTTAGGTCTAGCCAATCGGTTTCTTCGGCATCGCATACGACATTGTTTACGTTTGTTTGCATAGTTTGCACCTCCATTGTTTGAGATATGGTATGCGCCACAATTTGCGAATATGCACAATTGCACTACTTGTCCTTTAGAGAAACGGTGATAACCATGTTGAGCGATTTGCCTTGCATTGTTTCCACAGTTACGCAGTCGTAGTCGATGTAGGCATTCAACAGTTGTGTTAGCTCCTTGAAAAAGTCCTGCTTGTTATGTTTGAATTTGTCGGCAAGTATCATTTGTTGCGCGCGGGTATAGATTTGGTTCATTAGATATTCCTTTTCAATTTACGTCTAATTTTGCCCCAAAAGCCACGATAGGTTTGTTCGCAGTCGTACATATCGGCACTGCCTGTGGCAAGATTTTTTGCAAGCATATCAAATGGTGGGCGTTTGGCATACAACGAAAGATTGCAGTTCAAGCGTATTTGCTTTTGAGGTTGGAATCAAAAGAGTTAAAATTAAAAAAATATAACAAAATTTTTGCATACGAAAAAGCCTTGTCAGAGAAGTGTTTTTTTAGGTTCTGTATCTTTGGACAGTTTTGTTTTAAGGTCTTTGGCTCTTAGTAATATGTCTTGACGAAGATTTTGGCTTAGGGCTTTTTTTACCATTCTTAGAGCGTTTTTATCATTGCCGGTGGCGTGGTTATATTCTGCGGCATAATAGTCTGCTATGGCGTGTTGTTTTAGGTTGGAGTATATTAAGTCGGAGGCCAAGCGGTCTTAGGAAGACAATGGGTCTTACCAAC
>JAZRHU010000047.1:0-22147 GCA_045644945.1 Candidatus Fimimonas sp.
GTCCATGGCCATTTGTTGTTGGTTTTTGCTGTGAGCAATGATTGTGCCAACAAAAACCAAAATGTACACGGCGGTAACGGCAAGCATCACCCAAAGCAGATTGCCAAAGTCGCCCCACTTTTTGAACACCCAATAGATGGAGTTGCCAATAAAGAACAACGTTGCAACAATATCCAAAAACATCTTGAATTTGCGTGCGCGACTCATTGGTTTTTGTGCCTTTTGTGTGGGTTGCTTTGTGCTGGAAAACAATCCGCGTTTTTGTGGTTGATTTTGTTCCAATTGTTGCTCTTGAGCATCGTATGTAAGTTGCTTTTGAGCGGTGTTTTTACTACGTTTTTTGCCAAAAATCATAGTACATCCCTCGTTTTTTTTGTAAAATTACCAAAGTTGCTACACAGTTTGAATGTGTAGCAACCGTTTGTTTTTGCGCTGATTGAGCAAAGCGTATCAAGGGTGTGATTACCCCAAAATGTTTGGTCACTTTGCCCTACAAGTTAGCAATCAGTTTGCCAACTTTGGTGCAATTATCCAAGAGTGTAGATAATTGTTACTTCGCTACCATCAACTGTGTAAGCCAATATGATGGACTTGTAAGTTTGAACGTCAACAGTAACTTTAACGTTTGTTGCACCGCTGATGTTTTGACCGCAGAACTTTGTCAAATTGGTTACGTGTGCGGTAAAAATGCCATTTGTTGTTTGTGCGCCGAACAAGCAGGAGTCGCTAAAGTTAAAGTTGAGCTCGCCAATTTTTGCAAAATCCAAGTTTGCTTGGTCGCCTGCTTGGCTCTTGATTTGACCGTTTTCCAACACTACTGTGCCAGTTTTTGTTACAATTTGTGCTTCGGGTGCGGAAATTTGATCGCCATTTACATCAAACTTGGCGTACTCTTGCAAGGAGTACTCGATTTGTTTGGTTGCATCGGAATTTAGCACTTTGATACTGCTTACAAGAGCGGAGCTATCGCCACTTTTGCTTACTGTGATATCAATTTTTACTTGGTTGTAGCTGTTTTTGCTGATTTGGTTGAGTTCGGCATAGTTGCCGTCTTGGCAAGAGGTCAAGCACAACATTGCCAAAATGAGAATGAGTACTACAAAAATAATCTTTTTCATGTTGCTTTACCTCCTACTAAAATACCTTTTTGAGAAGCATCAATGCCACTGCTGCTACTGCCACGATGGATGCGCCAGCAATTGCCAAAGCGTTGTTGGAGTTTTCGTTTTGCTTGGAAATTTCGGCGTTGTAGCTTTCGATTTGTGTTTTGAGTGTTGCAAGCTCTGTTGTTACTTGAGCCTTTTGAATACTATTCAAACTGTCGTAAGCGCTTACGGCAACCTTGATTGCGTTAAACTTGGATTGCAACGTTGTTGCACTTTGAACGTTTGCTACAGCTGACTTGAAGTTGTTGATTGCAAGTTGCATATCAACAAGTTGTGTGCCACATGTATCGCATTTGCCCTCTGCATTTGGCACTGTGTGGCCTGTTGCAGGGATTGTTGTTTGAGCTTGAAGAACTGTGTCGCATCTGGAGCAATGCTTACCTTCGGTCTTGCCCGCAGTTGTGCAAGTTGCGGAAACTGCTTGGTCGATAACTTCGTTGTGGCCAAGGGCGTTGCCTTGAGTTTCGCCACAGGAGCACTTTGCTGGCTCGGTGCAGGTTGCTTGACTGAAGGAGTGACCAAGCGCTGTACCTTGAGTTTCGCCACAGGAGCAAGTTGCAGGTTTTGTGCAGGTTGCTTGGCTAAAGGAGTGGGTGTGGGTTGGAACATCGCTTGCTGTTTCGATTTGGAGAGATGCAAGCCACATGGAGCCAAGTCCGGATGTGCCAGATTTTGCAGGAACCATTTCGATTGTGATAACACCGCTAACTGCACTACTTGCTGTAAATGTAATTTTTTGGTTGTTACCCTTGCCTACTGTTGCGGAGTTACTGCCGTTGCATGTAAGCACTGTGTTGCCAACCTTTACTGTTACTGTAATGTTGATGGACTTGTTTTCGGAAATATCAAGTGTGATGCTGGATACGTTGTTTACAGATGTTGCAGAAGTTACTGTTACAGTACCCTTTTCCTTGAGGAATTGAATACCTCTTGTGCCATCGTCCCAGTTATCTACGGCTCTGCTTGCTGTAAATTTAACACTGCCTGTGCTGTTGATGCTTGTGGAACCGGTTGAGTTTTGGAAGTTTACGGAAATTGTTTCGCCACTTGGTGGAGTTACGCTACCGCCACCGCCTACTACCGTTCCGCAACGTGAGCATGTGCCGTTTGTTGTTGTGTGTCCAAGTGCATTGCCTTGGGTTTCGCCACAGGAGCAGGTTGCAGGTTTTGTGCAAGTTGCTTGACCGAAAGAGTGGGTGTGAGTTTGGTCACCACCTTGGTCGCCTGCAACAATGGAGTAGTAGGTGTAGTTACCACCATTGCCTGTGCCCATTTCTGCTTGTTGTGTGGAGTTGCTGATACGAATGTAGCCTTCCAAAAGGATTGTTTCGCCAACGTTCAGTTGCAAGTCGGTTGTGCTCTTGGGGTTGGCTGTGTTGATATAGAGAGTTGCATTTGTAGAAGAATCTTTGATGGTAAGTCCCTTGCGGTACTTGTTGCTAACAACTTCGCCCGCGTTTACAACTTGGCCCTTTACATAAACCTTGTCGCTACTGCCACCGGAAGTTATTGTTTGTGCAACCTTGATTGCATCGGCAATTGTGTATGGGTCGGATTGTGTACCAGCGTGAGTTGTTTTGAGATCCAAAACTTTGTCACAACGGTCGCAAAGACCTTCGTTGTTTGGAGCTGTGTGACCAAGTGCTGCGCCTTGGGTTGTCCAACACTTTGTGCAAGTTTGTGGTTCGGTGCAAGTTGCTGGACTAAATGTATGGGTGCAATCCTCTGGTTTTGGAGGAGTTACGCCATTGGAACCAGATGGTGTTGCGTAGTTGCTTGGAACAGCTTCGCCAAACAACAACCAAGCGTACTCGGGATAGTCAACAAACACGTTACGTGTGCCTGTGATTGCTTGAACTGCATCGTTACGGCCCATTTCCCATGTGTCAACGGGGTCTTGTTCCATCCACTTGAGAAGAACTTCCAAGCTTTCCATAACACCACGTGTGCCCCATGTAGAGTAGCTGCCATTACCATTTGTGTTGCCCCAACGAGTGTAGACATACAAGAAGATACGAGCACAGTCACCGCGCAAATCGTACTTTCCGCCACTTTCGCTGTTAGGATTGTAGTAGCCACTGCTTTCGCCATAGGCGGTGTTACCACGAGAGGAGTTTTCGCTTGTGGCTGTTGGACGAATCATCATTACGTCATCTTCGTCAGCGCCACCCAAACCCTTACTGTTTGGCCAGGTGTGCTCTTTGTTCCATCCACCAACACCCCAGCTTGGGCCAATAGCTTTGCCGGAATAGAAGGAGGAAATAGTTCCGCCACCATTTTCGCAGTCGGTGTATTGGAGCAAATTGTTATTTTCGCTGTAGCCATTGATGTAGGTGTGTTTGCTCTTCATCAAATCTTGAAGTTGTTTGTACAAGCCACTACTTGGAGCGTTGGACTCACTTGAGCCTCCACTAACTTTGGACAAATTGTCGAATGTGTAGCTACCTGTGTAGAATTGCAACGCATACTTACTCAAAAATGTAGCGCGCTCGCCACGGGCACCCCAGTTGTAGATGTATTTACCATTGGTGTTGTACACTACATCATTTGCGCTTGTGTAGCCTGTTGCAGTGCCAGCAAATGCTTGCATTGGAACAAGCACGCTTGTTAGCACCATTGCAACAAGGATAAGTAGAAGTGTTAGTCGAGAGAACTTTCCTTTCATGATGTACTCCTAAAAATAGTTTTGTATTTTTGCTTTCGTGTAGGTGTTCACAAAAGTTTTTGACTGTGTAAATTGCCATTGGATGGCAAAAATTGTGCGTTTTGTACTGACAAAAGTGACAAATTTTGCAACATCAGGCAAATTGTTTGGCAATTTTTTGCAAAATTGTGTAGTCTGCTGGACAAAAATCGTAGTTTTGCATTTCCTTTGCCGTTACCCATTGGATATCGTTGTGCTCCAATTTTTGTGGTGTGCCACTTGCAATCGTTGCCAAAAACAAGGTTAGGTGCACTGTCAAATCCTCGTAGTCGTGCACAAGGTCGTCGAAAACTTCCGCTGGTTGTACAGTTACGGCAAGCTCTTCGTGGCACTCGCGAATGAGAGCATCGGTTGGACTTTCGCCCTTTTCCACCTTGCCACCGACAAACTCCCAAAGCAAACCCCTTGCCTTGTGGGCGGGACGCTGACAGATTAGAAATTGACCAAGGTCGTTTTGTATTAGTGCTGCAACTACGTGAACTGTGTTTTTCATTGGCTACCTTTGGGTAAAATTTGAGGCAAATTGCAACAATGCAAGTTCTACCAAATAGCATTATAGCATACAAATGTTTATTTGTATACAAATAAAGGGTACAAGCTGGCAGTAAATTTTTCACTTTTGAGATATGTTTGATATAACTCAATTGGTTTTGCATGAAATCAACAGTAAAATACAGTTGAAAATGTGTTTTTTGTGTGGTATAATGGGTGTATCAAAAAAAGAGGAGATAGTTTTTATGGCATGGTATTGGTGGGTGATTATAGTTTTTGTTGCGCTTTGCATTGTTAACAAGCTTTGCGAGGACAATCCCGGTTTTAGACACGTACTTTGTTGCATAATTGCGCTAGTATATCCAATAATGGCAATCATCAACGTAAACGATCCAGATGGCTCGGCATTTATGATTTGGGCATTGCTTGGCCCAATTGTTTTGGCATTTTACAAATACGTGTACGGCATTGCAGAAATGATGGAGAACGATGGTTCTGGTGACTTTTTGGGAACAATTTTGGCAAGTTTGGACAGCGACGAAGTTACTGTTATTAGCATAATTATCAGTGTTGTTATCAGCGTTGTTTTTGCAGCAATCCCCATTGGGTTGACACTTTTGTGCGCAATTACATTTGGAAGCAAGGTTTTGGCATGCGTTGTGATGTTTGTGCCATTTGTGTACTGCTTGATTTGCGCAGTAAGATTTTTCCGTGACGAATATTGATTTTTTACTACAAATTACAAAACGAGCAATCCTGTGATAGGGTTGCTCGTTTTTTTTGTTAGCTTACTTAGTTGTGACACTTGTTTTGTTGTGCGCTAAAATGACGACTTTTTGTTGCTGATTTTGCACAAAACTGCATTTTTTTGCTGGTACGTGATTGTTTTTTGCAAATTGACAATTTGTTTTGACATACAAAAAGAGCAAGTGTTTTAGGAAAATTTACATCCCTTTACTCTTGCTCTTTGATTATAGTTTTTTGTTTTTTTCGCACTACTTGTGTTTGCGAGATAATGGCAAAGTTGCTTTAAAGGTCATTTTGCCGTTTTTGTACTCGGCGGTAATTTTGCCCTTGTGTGTTTGGACAATTCGTTCCGCAATGGAAAGGCCCAAGCCGTTGCCACCCTTGGTTTTGTTACGGGATGTATCCAAGGTGTAGAAGCGGTCGAAAATGTGTGCTACTTGCTCGCGACTGACTTCGTGGCTGTCGTTAGAAATTGTCAAAATCGCATGCTTGTTGGTTGTTTTTAGTGTTAGACTAATTGTACCATCGGTTAGTGTGTACTTGTTAGCGTTGTCTAGCAGGATGGTTACAAGTTGCTTGAGTTGGCCTTCGTTACCATCGATAAAGATGTCCGCATCTACATCGCTTGTAAAGAACAAGCGGTTTTCGTAAAAGAGCGATTCGCTTGTCAAAACGCACTCCTCCACGCAGTTAGAGAGGTTTGTGTAGGACATTTCCACCTTGAGGCCATCGTCACTTTTGGCAAGGAACAACAAGTCTTGCACCAAGGATGCCATACGTTTGGTTTCCGCAAGGGTGTTATCTATCCACTTCATTTGGCTGGCAACTGTGTCATCGGGGTGGGATGCGATAATTTCCGTATTGGCCATGATAACGGAGAGTGGCGTTTTTAGCTCGTGAGAGGCATCAGCAACAAATTGACGTTGTTTTTTCCAACTTTCCTCGATGGGAATGATGGCTGATTGTGCCAATATCATGCTGATAACCGAGCAGGAAATCATACCTACAAGCAAAACTACCACAATGTAGAACACAAGGGAAACAACACCGATTTGGCTGTTTGTTGGATCGTAAAAGACAATTTTGCATGCACCGTTATTCAAATTTTGCTTGGCATACTGAAGTCGCAATGACGTTGCATTTTGTGACTCGTTTGACTCGACAATTAGCGGTAGATTTTCGAAAATGCTCTGGATAAAATCGTTTTTGATGTTTTCGCCAACAAGAAGTTCCTCAACTTGACCGTTGTTGTACACTACCAAAACAATGTTAGAAAAGTCGTCGGCAAAGTCCTTTTGATTGGTGCCTTGCAATGGGTAGTCCAATGCGCGTTGCATGTTATCAATGCGCACAGCATCAAGTCGGGTTACGGCTGTAAAAGAAATGATGATGATTGCAACAATAAGCACGATACTTGTTGCCATCATGTTTGTGATGGTAAGCTTTTTGCGAAGATTGTTTATCACGAATTGTACTCCAAGTAGTAACCCAAAAGACGTTTGGATGAGATGTTAACTTTGCTACCTACAAAAAATAGCTTTTTGCGCAAAAATGACATGTAGGCTTCCACGTTGTTTTCGGTGATGTCGGAATCCAACCCCCACACGCGAGAAATGATCACGTCCTTGGAAAACACCTGTGTTGGATTGGATAGCATCATGTGCAAAATTTCGTATTCCTTGGCGCCAAGTGGAACGTTTTTGTTACCACAGGACAAGGTGTAGTTGTTGGTGTTTAGATCAATATCGCCAAAGGTCAAAATGTCGCTTACAATTTCCGCCTTACGACGAGTCAAAGCGCGAACGCGTGCCAAAAGTTCCTCTACAGCAAATGGTTTTGCAAGGTAGTCGTCAGCACCACAGTCCAGGCCTTTGACGCGACTAGCAACGTCATCCTTGGCGGTAAGCATCAAAATGGGAACACTACATTTGGCTTTGCGCAATCTTTCGGCCACTTCGAAGCCATCCATTTGTGGCATCATAACGTCCAAAATTACGCAATCGTAGTCGCCATTTTGGGCGTAGTACAAGCCATCTTGCGCCTCGTAGACAACGTCTGCCATGTATTTGTTACGAACAAGCAACTCGCCAATGGCATCAGCAAGTTTGATTTCGTCATCGACAACTAAAATTTTCATAATGCCTCCTTTGTTGTTTGGGGGATTTGTTGATAGTATATATGTTCTCTCTTAAAGCCAACTGAAATAGTTTTTTGACAAGCAAATTGATACAAAGTGCATGCAATTTGCACAAAAATCGTGGATACGTGTGCGTTTTTGAGATTTGTTAGAATTTGAAAACAAACAAGATGTTGCATTTTGCAATCTCTTTGTTTGCCTGATCAAGCCACAAACCGACACGATGTGCTTGCATACTCGAACAATTTGTTTTGCAAAAATTTGCAAATTTGTTGATGTGGAGTTGAGCTTTGTCCCTGCCAAAAACAACCCCAAAATGGTAAATTGATTTTACAATATAGTTCTACTAACTTACACATTTCAGCATTATATCATTTTTAAATCAACAAAATATAGTTCCATCGACAATAAAGTAAACTTTTGGTAAACTTTTTGGCAATTTTCAGCAATTTTTCAGCTTCATTCAAGTTTCGCGCACTATAATGCAATTAGTTTGGACGCCATACAACATTTACCCCTCGTTTGTATTCATGTTAATCTCCTCTAATACGTCCAGACCACGCACTGCTTTTTGCGGTGCGTTTTTTTATTTCGAAGATTTTACACAAACACGATGGGGGGGCACCGCCAAAGTTACAAACAACGCCAATATTTTGCGACCAAGCGTTGCCAAACTGGGATATCCCTGCCGTTTGTTGCAAGAGCACCACTCGAAAGGGCACGTCTACACAAAATTGCGCGTTGTTTGAGGTATATTACGCAAAAAATGTGGCAACAGTATGGTGTACAAATTTTACTTTGTGTTGAGGGATTATGAAGGATACAAAAAGGGTGTTGTTTGTGGCGACAAACTTTGCCATTGTTGCGTGGGAAGCAACTTCCGTTGTTTTGCGCGTTGCGCACAGGGAAGATGGCATGTTGTTGTACTTTACGGTGCTATCCAACCTGTTTGCAATGGTTGTGTGCGCCATTTGCGGGGTTGTGGCGTTGCGAGGCAAATATCTTGTAACGTTGTACAGCTGGAGCACCTACATGCTCTGTTTCGCTCTACTTGTGCCACTTGTGGGAGCAAGCACTCAAATTGGCGGGTACCGTGCGATGTTTTTGGTGGGAGAAAACCTACTAAACCACCTTGCTTGCCCAATCGCAATGCTACTTGTTTATTTGTTTTGTTTACCCAGGACGGTCAGCTTGGACGCCTCCGCCTTGACAATTGTAACGTTGCTTTGCTACGGCACCACAATGTACCTACTAAACGCGTTTAATGTGGTACGTGGGCCTTATTTCTTCTTTGAAGTGCACAGTTTTCCACTAGCAACAATACTGTTGATGCTAATTACACTTGTGGCACTTGCAACGCTACTTTCGCTAACGTTGTACGCCATCAAGATGCGACAAAAGCGCACTACGCCTGCCAATTGATGGTAACAGGGCCATCGTTTGTTTGGGCAATTTTCATATCTGCGCCAAATACGCCCGTTTTGACAACAAGGCCAAGTTGTCGGAGAATTTCGACGGTATCTTGATACATTTGGTTTGCGCGAGTGGGCTCTTCCGCACCGAAAAAGCTTGGGCGGTTGCCACCGGACAAATCGCCCGCCAACGTAAATTGTGACACCATCAAGATTTCGCCACCGACATCCGTTACCGACAAATTCATTTTGCCGTTGGCATCACTAAAGATGCGCAACTTTGCAAGCTTGTTAGCAAACACTTTGCACAAATTTTGGTCATCGCCTCTTTCTACACAAAAGTAGACGACAAGGCCATGGCCGATTTCCGAAATAAGTTGTCCGTCCACCTTTAATGTGGCATCGGTTACGCGTTGAATTACTGCTTTCATAGTTATCCTTTGGGCCAAGTGGCCCTTTTTTTGTTTTAGGTTGGCAACATTGCAATCCAAGCAAAACTACCGCTATGCCCTTTGCGATGGTGCAAAATTTGCGCCAAAAATGTTGCGATATTTGCACAAAACAAGCATTTTTTGCAGATACGTGGTGTGTTTTCGGTTGGTTGCAACCAAATGCTACTTACAAGAAACGCCCATCAAACTGCTTGGGTTGATAGGCGTGATTTGTTAGTTGAGTTGTGTTAGCAATTGTTCGAATTGTTGTCTAAGTTCCGCCTCGGTGCCATTGTTCATGATGTAGTAGTCGGCTTTGGCAATTGGGCCACCCTTGTCCAAGTTCTCCAACTCGGCAGTATCGCGACTATCCACTTGCTCGCTTGTTAGTGGGCGGAAAGTGCGTGTTGCAAGACGTTGCTTGCGGATTGCACAGTTGGTAACCACAGCCACAACAACAAGTTGATCGCCAAGCATCTCCTTTAGGATTTTGTACTCGGCCCAGCTATAAAGTCCGTCCAAAACAACGTTGCCGTGTGTTAGTTTTTCCGCAATGTCCTCCTTGAGGAGAATGGCAAATGCGCCCATACCGTACTTGGCGCGCAAACTTTCGCGCATGGCACGCTCGTTTTGCTCGTTTACTTCCTGTCCGTTTTTGATAAGTTGGCTAACGGTTACGCCACCAAAATACACCTTGTCCCAGCCAAGATCGCAAAAATAGTTGCAAAGTACACTTTTGCCGGAACCACACATTCCTACTACGGCAACTGCCTTGTTCATTTGAGATTTCTCCTTTTGAGGTTTTGATGCTTTTGCGCACTTTTGATATTTTTAGCAATACAAGTGTCGCAATTTGTTGTTATATATAGTTTACAACAAAATGCAAAAGTTTTCAAGTAATAAAAGACAATAGTTAACATTTATTTTGTATTAAAACAAACTGAAACAATAGCTTTCCATACAAAGGTTGACTTTGAACGTCGAAAGATGTATAATATCGATAACATAATTGCAAATTTTGCTACTTTGCCACCACTTTGTTGCAATTAGCAAATTTGACCAAGGAATACCACAGGAGGTATTTGATGAGCAAGACCACAAATGATTTGGCACAATTGATTGTTGCCGTGTATCCAAACGTACGCAAGGTTTTTAGACACCTTGTATCCTTGAAAGATGCGCCCATCTCCATGACACAACTAACCTGCCTTTCCATCATCGAAAAGCAAGGCAAGCTTACCATGTCGGCATTGGCAAAACGCCTTTCCATGAGCAACCAACAACTGACAAAGGTTGTGGATACATTGGAAAGTTTTGATCTTGTTGTGCGCAATATTGACGAAGCCAACCACAGACAAATTTTTGTGCAAGCATCACAAAAGGGCAACGAATTGATTGCATCGTTGAGATCGGAAATTGACAGAAAACTTAGTTTTGCTTTGCGTAACAAAGACGAAAACGAGATTGACAACCTTTACCAATCTTTGCTGTACTTGGCAAACTTTTTTGGCACAAACGAGTAGCATCGAGGTTTAGCACCGCTTGAAATACATTCCCGCAAACACACAGTTTTGTTGATGTTAAATGCAAGTTATGTAGCCGTTAAAGCCGTGTTTTGTATCGCAAATTGAATATTTGACATAAACAAAAGACACTCCATCTATTTGGGAGTGTCTTTTTTGTGTGTCTTAGTGTTGAGTTGCGTAGTGATATTTACCCAGCGTTGTTACAATCGAATTGACCTTTTACAAGCCAAATTTGTGATTGCAAATGCAAATTGGCAATGATTTACTTTATCAAATCTTTGATGACTTCGCCAGCCAAAATTAGACCTGCAACGGGTGGAACAAAGGATATACTAGATGGTGTTTGACGTTTGTTGGACTCCTCTAGCTGGGTGGGTGTTTGGGGAATTTCCTTGGAGTACACCACCTTGAGATGAGCAATGCCCAGTGCCTTTAGTTCCTTGCGCATTACCTTTGCAAGGGGGCAAACAGATGTTTGGAAGATATCTGCCACCTCGAACGCGGTAGCATCGAGTTTGTTGCCTGTGCCCATACAACTGATGATGGGTGTGCCAACTTCGTTGCAAAGTTTGACAAGCAAAAGCTTGCTTGTTACTGTGTCGATAGCGTCTACAACGTAGTCGAATTGGGAAAAATCAAATTGATTGGATGTTTGGGCATCAAAGCGAAGCTTTTTTGCATCCACTTGGCAGTTGGGGTTGATATCGGCAATGCGACTTAGTGCTACATCCACTTTGCTTTGGCCAATGGTGGATTGCAAGGCGTAAAGTTGACGGTTGATGTTGCTTGGCGCAAACACGTCGTCATCCACCAAAGTGAGCTTGCCAACGCCTGCACGAGATAGCGCTTCTACCGTGTGACAGCCCACGCCACCAATGCCAAAAACGGCAACGTGACTGTTGTTTAGTTTTTGTAGTGCTTGCTCGCCAACAAGCATTTGCATGCGACAAAACTCTTGCATAGGTGCTCCTTTTGTTCCTTTTGTAAATTGTAGCATTTTGGCGCAACTTTGTCAATGGATAAAATTGGTGTGTCAAAATTGCTAAATTTGCTTGCGATACACAGTTCCATCGCAACCGCGCACCGATGGTTTGTTGCTTGAAATCTTTTACTAGACATGTGGAATGGTTGTTTTGAAATAGCTAATTAGCACTTTGGCAACATCAAATTGTGGCAAGCAAGCTACAAAGTACATACATTGAAAGGGGGATAGGTTTTGGATTGCAAAGTGATTGTTAACAATCAAAGTGGCAACTGCAAAAAACTGGACTTGTGCGCACTGCTAGACATGCTTGATTGCCCCACAGCGGAGGTGCAATACATCAACGATACATCTTGGCAATGTGCCGAAAAGGACACGTTGGTGGTTTGCGGTGGCGATGGTACCTTAAAACACGCCCTTGCCAAATGCAAAGGCAAGCAACTTGTTTTTGCTCCTTGTGGAACGTTGAACGAAAGCAAGTTTTTCGGCAAGCAAATAACGGACATTGGCGCAGTTAATGACGAATTGTTTGGCTACGTGTGTGCAACCGGCACTTTTACGGAGATTGGCTACCTTGCCCAAAACAAGCACAAACAAAAATTCAAAGCGCTGGCTTACCTACCTTTGGTGCTAAAAACGTACACGTGTCGGCAAATTTGTGCACAAATTGATGTTGACGGACGCAAGTTTTACGGCAAGTATACCCTTTTGATGGCAATCAAAAGCAAGCGCTGTTTTGGGTTTAGGTTCAATCGTGCCTACGACAAAAAACCATGTTTGTACCTTTTGGCAGTAGACAGTTTTGGCAAAGATAATCTTTGGAATAGGATCAGATTGTTCTTTACGTTTTTTCGCATTTTCTTTGTGGGGATAGACAAACCATTGCAAACAAAAAGATTTTTTATGCTACCTTTTGAAAACGCGACCATCACGCTAGACAACACTCAAGACTTTTGCCTAGATGGGGAAAAGGTGACGTTGTCTGGCACGTTGCACTTTTGCACCCAAAAAGTTACACCGCCCATCAAGATTGTTAAAACTCCATTTTTAAAAAGAAAAGGAAATAGAATCAAATAAAAAATCAAAAAGAGATAGGTAACAAAACCTATCTCTTTTATTTTTGTGATATCAATCAAAATACAGTTATTACTTTGCATTTGTTGCTAAATCAATATTTCGAGATTGCTACTAAGCAAATGGTCATTTGCTATTGCATCCAAACACAACTGTATTTGCAACCATTTGCTGAACAAAAAGTTGCTGTTTTGGCGGGAAAATCGCAGATACGTGGTTAGTTTTGAGCTTTGTACTCGTCAATTTTTGCTTGGATAACGTTCATTGCGTGGTCGCCAATTTCTTGAGTGCTCATTGCCAAAACTTGCTCAGCAGAAAGAACGTCGACAATATCAAAATGCACTACGCTACGCTTGAATGGGAAGTTTTTGCTGATTTTTTCTGTGCCGTTGATTGCAATCAAAGCGATGGGCGCCTTTGCACGTTGAGCTGCCTTGAAACCACCATTTTTAAAAGGAAGCAAGTCGATGCCATCCTTGTTGCGTGTTCCTTCGGGGCAGATGTGGATACTGTGGCCTTTTTTGATGTTGTTGGCCGCTTTCAAAATTGTTTCGATAGCTTTGCGGTCGTTGTCGCGGTCGATGGGCAAAAATCCTGCGGCATGAATACACTTGCCAGCAATAGGGATTTTGATGTTTTCGGGCTTGGTGATTGCCAAGAACTTGAATTTTTTGAAAACTCGACCGGTGATTTGTGGGTCAAATTTGGAACGGTGGTTGGATACAAGCAAGTAGCTTGAGTTGGGATCGAGCTTTTCCCATCCGGTGATCCTTACCTTTACGCGAGCGGTATCGATGATCCAATCGTTTACGAAATTGAACAACCACGTGTAGAACTTGCTAGGCTTTTTGACAGGTTTTTTGGTGTTGATGGGCAACGTGATAAAAAACGCAAAAAGGATGCACACCAAAACCCACGCCCAGTAGAAGGCAATCAATAAAAGTGGGACAATCCAAAAGCCCCAAGTGCCAACAAGTCCGCCAAGTGATGACAAAAGCAACGATGTGATTGCGGACATAATCCAACAAAAAATTACCATAAGTTTCCCCTTTGTATGATTGTTGACAAGCGTCAACATACTTTTAGCTTTGATTTAATACAAATTGTAGCCAACTACTTTGCTCTACAAACGTCAAAACATTTGCAATTGGCTCAAATACAAATATTACCGCAAAAATAGTAACATATTTTGCGGTAATGTGTCAAATGTATTAAAAATTATTTTGCAGTTGTTGCAGTAAATTCCAAAACGTCCAAAATTGTTTCGCCATCAATTTGCAAAGCAGTTGGGGCATCAAACTTTACTGTGATTTGCTTGCCCTTGCGGATTTGCACACAACTGTGCTTGACGTGCTCTCCCTTGAAAATGGATGGGAACACCATCAAAGTTGGGATACGTCCCCTGCCAAAAAATGTCATTACGGACAAGTTGCCATCAAAGCGGTCTTGCTCGGGTGTGGGGATCATGCCACCGCCGTAGTGACGACCAATCATGCAGGGGGAAAGCCACACCTTTTTGTAGCTTTTGCTTTCGCCATCCACGATAACTTCCGCCTTGGTGGGTTTGTAGTGGAACAAAAGCCCCTTGATTGCAATGCCTGTGTAGTCAATTTTTTTGGTGGAGTCCTTTGCGCGGATTTCGTCTGCCACTTGACAGCAGTAGCCATCAATGCCGTAGCCAATGCCGTTGATAAACTTGTAGGTTTGGCCCTTTACTAGCACCGTAGGCAGGTTTTTGAGATACTTGTTGATAATCATTGGCTTGTCGCCAAGTTGACCAACAACGTCCGTTAGAAAGTCGTTACCAGAGCCACCGCCAAAGTAGTAGATATCCTTTGTGATGTTGTCGCAATCTACGTGGTTGATAAAGTAGTTAAGTGTGCCATCGCCACCCACCAAAATGAAAGCATCAGCATCGGCTGTGTCGATAACTTGTTGGTAGTCATTTTCCAAAGCGTTGACAAACTCCAATATGTCGTTTGGATAGAAGGCGCTAACCTTTTGCGCTTCGTCGTAGCCCTTTTTGTTGTTAGCTTGTGGATTGTAGAAAACTACATATTTCATAAAACATCTCCCGTCACTTTGTAAATGTTTGTTTTGCAAAGTGCCAATTATAATTTTATACAAAAAGTGTAGCGCACAAAGATAAAATATGGGTAAACTTTGGTATTTTTTGCAATATAAAAACGGATACAATATCGTATCCGTTTGGAGAAAATTTGTTAACTGCAAATGTGTGCAAGGCGCAAAATTACTCTACAACGTACACACGGTCACTTTTGATGGTCTTTGCTACTGGCTCGCCATTTGGATAGCCCAATACGCAAAAGCCGATGCCTTCCACTTCCTCGGTGATACCCCACTCGGCAAGCAGTTGTTTGCCTTCGTCAGAGCCAAAAACTTCCTTGGCGCGGTGAATCCAGCAACTGCCAACACCAAGACTGTACGCAGCGTTCATAAGGTTGCAAAGAGCAACACTGCCGTCGTACACGTAGGTGTGTGCTTGCTTTGTGCAAAGTACAACAATAACGTCCTTTGCGCCATAAAATGGATCGCCTTTGGCGCCCATAACGTCGGCATTTAGTTTGGAAAGCTTGGCAACAACATCGTCGTTGGTTACAACAACAAAAATTGGTGCTTGCATGTTTCGGCCTGTGGCACCATTAAGTCCGCAGGCAACAATTTCGTCAATGAGGTGTTTTTCCACGTGTTGTGGTTTGTAGTTTTTGCAACTACGGCGTGTTTTGAGAATTTGTGTTGTTTGATTCATGTTTTATCCCCGCATAAATGTGTTAGTGCAAACTTTTTTGTTGAATAGGGTTTGTTACAAATTGTTGCTGTGTTGCATTTTGTACTTTGCGATGACATCAAGGTAGCAAAAACATTACTACTGTGGCAATCACGCCAAGGCCGCACATAACTGCGTTGGCAATGGAAAGCCAGTTGAAATACTTTTTGCACAGGGAAATGATGGCAATAACAATGCATACAAAATATGGAATTAGCAAGTAGATTTGGAAAACAAGCATCAATGCCAGGCCAATTCCTGCGCCAGCATTTTCGTTGTTGGGGTCGTTCATGTCGCTTTTGGCATCAATTGCTCCAACAAGGATAAACGCATTGAATAGCATACAAGCAATCAAAATTACAAAAATGATGATGTTTAGCACAAACAGTGCTTTGGGTTGTTTCATAAGACCTCCTTTGCACAAAGGTGCAAATGTTTTGTTTACAGTATTATACTTTACAAAAGGGTGTTTGTAAATACCACAACTTTTACTTTTAACTAGAAATACAATGCTAAGATGTCCAGTTCTGCCCAAGGGAAGATGTTTCGGCCCTCCTTGACAAAGCCAAGATGGTAGTAAAGTTGTGTGGCGCGCGTGTTGAAATCGTCCACCAAAATGCCAACACCATCGTAACCAAGGTAGCGGGCTTCGTCAATCATATTCTTGACGAGAAAACTGCCAACGTGCTTGCCAACAAAGTCGTTTGCTACCATAACCCTGCCAAAGGACATCACGTTGTTGTTTTGGAAAGTGTCCTTGGGGTACTCGTAGTCGGCGGGATGAAAGGTGGCGTACGCCACAATTTGCCCGTCAATTTCCACCACGCGACCAAAGTCCTTAGCAAAGTCCTCGGCAATCAGTTGGTCTTGGGGATAGCCGTCTTGCCAAATGGCAAGGTCTTGTTCAATTACGCGTTGCTTGACTTGGTTTTTCAATGCAATGACGATATCTAAATCTTGTTGTGTTGTTTTGCGATAGGTCATGGTTGGTTCAATTTTTATTTTGCCTCACTTTGTTTCGTTTGCTTCCCACAAATTTTTTTGTACCCAGCAGTTATCACATTTGGTTCTTTTACAAGCGCATCTTTTCCAGATTTTTTGTTGTCTGCCAAGTTCAGCAAGAGGCGTATTTATAATAGGCAACAACCAATCTTGAATGGCTCCGTCAAGCACGCAATTCAACTCGTCATCGGTCATCAGTTGCCAATTATAGTTGTATGTGGTATTAGTCCAAAGTTGTGTATCAAAACAATTGTAAACACCGAGAGTTTGGACATAGATACTCACATAAAAACGATATACGTCTGACCATTGAGATTTGCTTGCTTCAAACTGCAAGTAAATATCTTCAGCCAAAGGTTTTGTCCACCTTATGCTCTTTTTCTTGAAACCCAATGGTTTGAGTTTGTCGGTAATCTTTTGCATAAATTGCTTTTGTCTTTCTTTTTTTAAAGATAAGATTTCGTCCTTGGATTTGACAACGTATGTATCATAGACCTTTTTTACTTGGTCTGCTACGGCAATTTTGTCCTGTTCGTTTGCTATCTTGGAACGAAAACGAATTTTGATATTTTCGTTATCTTCGCCGTCATTTTTCAAGTAGTTTTGGTCTACAATGGATGTAAAGCCATAGGTTACGTCAACGTGACTACCTTGGTCTGTCAAATTTACGATAAAAGCTACCTTTTCGCTGGTACAACGATAAAAGTTAAATTGCCTAAACTCCCACTCGGCTTCTTGGAAATTTGCACTAAGGATTTTTTCTCTTAAAGCAAGCATCGTATCGGTGTGGCGCAAAAATTCCGTTTGTTCATCGGGGTTTTCTGTAAAAAAGTTTTTGATTTTTCGCAAATCTTCTTTTTCAACAAATTGATAGGTTTTCAAGTCAGTGAGTTCAATAGCAAAGCCATCAACGTTTATAGATTGTTTTGCATAAACAAGCTTATGATCGAAAGCCCTTTTGATAACAACGCAATTTGACGTCCGTTTGATGATTTGATAATACCCGCCCCTGCTGCGCTTTACCCAATCGCCAACTTTGGCTTTTGCCATTTCTTCCTCGTTCAAGCAAATGCGCATAAATCCATCAAAGATTTGTCTATCGACATCCGTTTGGCAATTAGATTCAAAGTGGCGTATTACGTGATACGCATCGTAAAGTTGGTTATTTAGTAGGTAGTCAAGACCTCCAGCAAAACGAATTTTGGCATCGTAATTATCACCAAAAAGCACATCTACATCTTTACCAAATATTTTGCGATACTTCTTCCACTTTTCTTGAAAAATATCGCTAAAAAAGTATTTTTCTGTCAATATCATAATTTATACTGAGCTCCTTGTCAAATAGCAAAGGGTTTCCACGTTGTCTGTATTTGGGAACATATCGTATGGCTCAACATAGGCAATGTTGTACTTGGTGGAAAGCATTGCTAGGTCGCGGGCGAGCGTTGCCGAGTCGCAAGAGATGTACACAATGTTATCGACATTTGCTTGCAAGATTGTGTTGCAGATGTTTTCGCCAAGGCCTTTGCGAGGAGGATCCACCACCATTGTGATGGTTTTGCCAGCAAGTTCTTGCGTGAGTTTGGGTAGCTCCACGTTGACATCGCCACAAATGTTTGTGACATTGGGGGCGTTGTTCAAAATTTGCATTTTGTTGGCATCGTCCACTGCACTTGGAACAATTTCGAGAGCGTAAGTTTGGTAGCGCTCGGAGGCAAGTGCGTTTGTCAAAATGCCGATACCGCTAAAGCAATCGATGAGCACATCGGTGTTGGCAACGTCGAGTAGCTCCTTTGCCTTTTGATAGATAGCATCCTTGACACCATTGTTCACTTGGAAAAAGCTATCCGGCTTCAAGCAGAACTTTACGCCAAAGTGCTCGCCAATAATTTGGGAAATTCCGAACACGTGTCGCGTAATTTTGCCTAAAATGACGTTGTTTTTGTAGGTGTTGATGTTGACAAAAAGTCCAAACTTGGGGAAAACTTTTTTGAGTTCTGCTACAAGTGGCTTTAGGTCGAAATTGAACTCGCCATTGGATACAATGGTAACAAGCAGTTGCTCGTCCACGTAGCGTGCAACAAGGTGTCGCACAAGGCCAGTAAAGTTCTTTTCGTTGTAGGGTGGAATGTTGTTTTGGTTGAGGTAGCTTTTGAAGATTTGAGTGAGTTTGGCTGACCACTCGCCACCAAGCAAGCAGTCGTCCATATCCACCACCAAGTGGCTACCACGTTGGTACATGCCAATTTTGGCTTTGCCCACTTTGCCCGAAACTGGCAAAGAGAGTTTGTTGCGGTAGCCAAAAGTAAGTTCCGATGGCACGCAAGGCAACACTGCCACATCCAATTTGGCAAGTTTTTTCAAATTGTTTGCCACCTTGTTTTGTTTGAAGGCTAGTTGCTCGGAGTAGTCCATGTGCATGAGGGCGCATCCACCACACTTGCCATAGTGACGGCAAGGGGGAGCAACGCGACTTGGAGCAGGTGTCAAAACTTCTACAACATCGCCATAGGCAACGTTCTTTTTGACGTAGGTAATTTTGACAATGGCACTTTCGCCAACAATAAGTCCACCCACAAAAACTGTGTAGCCGTCCACTACCCCAACAGTTTCCGCATTGGAGTAGCTTTGGGCTGTGTATGTAATTTTGTCGTTTTGTTTTAGCATAGTGTTACCTGATGTCCCATTTGCGCGGAACAAAAATATTTGTAAATTAGATGTTGTTTGAAAACTGCGGGAGGGGCAACCCCTCCCCTACGATGTTGTGGCTATTTTGTGTGTTGATGTTTGATAAAGTCGTTTAGTTTAATGCGGACGAGCACAATAGGCTCTTGATCAATTATTTGTAGGGGAGGACATTATCCTCCCGTTATAGCCATTTGATACTGCACAACTGTTACTTTATTTTTGGCAAAAATACAGTAAACGTGCTACCTTTGCCAAGCTCACTTTGCACTTTGATTTCGCCACCGACAAGGGTTACAATCTTTTGCACAATGGCAAGCCCAAGGCCGTTGCCTTCGCCAGAGTGGGATTTGTCCCCTTGGTAGAATTTGTTGAAAATGTACTGTTGAGTTTCCTCGTCCATACCGCAACCGTAGTCGGTGATGGCAACGGAAATTTTTTCGCCAGCATCCGTTGCAACAACATCTATTTTGGAGTCGCGTGGGCTAAATTTGATGGCGTTGCCCAAAATGTTTACCCACACTTGCGACAAAAGTTGTTGGGAGCTGTTGATGGAAATTTTGTCGATATCTAGGTCTAGTTGGATGTTTTTGTCCTTGAGGGCCTTGTCGAAAAGCAAAACGGTTTGGCGCAGTTGTTCGTCTAGTGAGTAGGTGGCCTTTTCCACCACTTGGTCGTCCAAACGGGAAAGTGCAAGCACGCTTTGGGAAAGGTTAACAAGTCTGTCCGACTCGTTGATGATAACGTCCAAGTACTCGTTGCGCTCCTCCTCGGTGAGGTCGGCAGTTTTTAAAAGTTTTGCAAAGCCGGAAATGGAAACAATGGGTGTTTTGAGCTCGTGGGAAAAGTCGGAAATGAACCCTTCGCGCAGAGTTTCGACACTGCGGAGACTTTTTAGCATTTGGTTGAATTTTTCCGCTACGGCGTTATCTTTGAGAATGTCGTTTTCGTCCACAACACCTGTGGAAAAGTCGCCACGACTAATTCGATCTAGCGCATCGAAATAGGGTTTGATGGTTTTTTTGACCATTTTGGAAAACCAAATGGACAAAATTGTGCCTACAATTGTGCCCACGCCAAGTGACACAAGCACAAATACCCACAAATACACCGACGAATCGTCCGTTGTGTGGAACAGTTGCTCAATCAAAAATACTATGCCAAAAATTAGCACACCTACAAGGGCAACAATGGCAATAAGGCCAAAAATGATGCGCTTTGTAAGCTTGCCTGTTGATGACAAGATTTGTTGCATTTCGCTAAAGGACTCTTGCAGGGTGGGGTTTTTAGTCGTTTTGTTCGTCATAACGCACCGCCTTGTAGCCAAGACCACGCACAGTTACAATTTCGAAATCTTTGTTGTTTGCAAAGTGGGTGCGTAGTCGGTTGATATGTACATTTACTGTGTGCTCGTCACTTTCCGCATCCATGCCCCAAATTTCGTCCATCAGTTGCATGCGAGTGAAGACAATTTCGGGATAGGAAAGAAGTTTGTACAACAGCAAAAATTCCTTTTTGGGCAAAGTTTCTTCCCCATCGGGAGTGATGACAGTAAATGAGTTGTAGTCTAGTGTTGTGTGGCCAACAACAAGTTTGTGGTCGGAAACAATTTTGGAACGTCTAAGTAGCGCCTTTACACGCAAAATGAACTCTTCGAAATCGAAGGGTTTTGTGAGGTAGTCGTCGATACCCACCAAAAAGCCTTGTTTGATATCTTGCACTTTGTCCTTGGCGGAAATCATGAGCATTGGCATTTGACTGCCACCTTCGCGCAAAGTTTGTGTCAAGGTGTAGCCATCCATTTTGGGCATCATCACGTCAATTACCATCAAGTCGATGTAGTTGTGCTCAAGCTTGTCCAAAGCATCTTCGCCATCCGTTGCCAAGACAACGTTGTAGCCATTTGTTTGCAAAATTTTAGAAAGCAAAATTCGTGTGTGTTTGTCGTCCTCTACTACCAAAATATTGAACATTGTTTTATCTCCTCGTACTGTTCGAATATTTTTTGGGGTGTTGGTTGATGCCTTGCAAAAGAAATTTGTCCTTGTGGGTGCACCACGCTTGTTGGCAACACCTTTGCAAAAAGCAACCTAAACTGCCCCATTATTAAATATATTATACACTATATTTACAAAAAGGTAAATAGTTTGGGAAAATTTGCGACAATTTGCTGTGAAATTTGCATTTTTTGCCGATACGTGTGTTGTTTTTGGCTAAATTTGCCAACCACCTAAGCCGAAATATTGGGGCTAAAAACATCATTTGAAACAGAAAAAAGAGCAATCGACTGCCGACTGCTCTTTTTGTATTGTAGATTGATATTGATATTTTATAGACAGACAAGTTGATTGTTGGTAAGTCCAAATGCTTAGCTACTGCATTGATTTGTTTTGATACAAAACTTTTGCACGTAGCTACAAGCAATTTGTTTACTGCACCCAAATTATCTACTATGCACACATTAGCTCAACTCGAACATGCCTGTGTAGAGTTGGTAGTACTTGCCCTTTTGAGCAATCAAATCGTCGTGGTCGCCACGCTCGATAATTTTGCCCTTCTCCAACACCATGATAGCGTTGCTGTTGCGAACTGTGCTAAGACGGTGGGCAATTACAAAGGTTGTTCTACCTTCCATAAGTGCATCCATACCGCGCTCAATCAGCCACTCGGTACGTGTGTCGATGGAGCTTGTTGCTTCGTCCAAGATGAGTACTGGTGGGTCTGCTACTGCTGCACGAGCAATGGCAATTAGCTGACGTTGACCTTGAGAAAGGTTTTCGCCATCGCGTGTGATGAGTGTGTTGTAGCCATCGGGTAGGTGCTTGATAAAGTTGTGGGCATTTGCCGACTTTGCTGCTTGGATGCACTCTTCGTCCGTTGCATCCAAACGGCCGTAGCGAATGTTGTCCATAACTGTGCCGGTAAACAAGTGTGTATCTTGCAAAACCATGCCCAAGGAACGACGTAGGTCGGCCTTTTTGATTTTGTTGATGTTGATGCC
>JAZRHU010000048.1:0-1728 GCA_045644945.1 Candidatus Fimimonas sp.
CTCCCATCGTTGCTTTGAACTTGGGCAAAAACTTCTCACGAGAGAGTGGTTTGTGTCCAGTTTGGTCGCACCACTGACGATAGTTGGAATACACTGCCTCGCGAGTGATTTTTCCGTTATAGTTCATATCTTCACAAAATACAGCCACAGGGTTGGACACCTCTTCGAACTGCTTGACCATATTTTCTTGGTCTGGGTTGTCTGTGAAATAGTTCACTTTGCTCAATAGTTTGTAGCCACGATATGCCCAATTGAATATGCCTGGCAGTTCCTTCAAGAGTTTAGGAATGATGTTGACATCGCGTGGCTTTTCCAACGGATTACGTGGATTTGGATACTCAACATATCTGCAAGGGAAATTGACAAAACGCAAACGTCTGTTAAGTCCGTTGATAGTCTCGGCAGTTGGCATCATGTTGCAAGCGTAAATAAGTTTGCAACGTGGCACAAAATCCACGTGAGTCATACCCTTGTAGCATGCTTGAATGGATGTACCGTCAGCAATTTTAAGTAGCCACTCGCGTATTTCTCCCTTGGAAAAGTCGCTGTTGATATCTGAGCCGATATTGAGTAAACTGTCTTTGAGCAAGATGCGTTGGAACTCTGCTGTTAGTCCGTTTGGCTCAACGTGTGTCACGTTCTTATCGCCAAATATCTTTTGCACTACTTCGAGATAAACGGACTTACCATTGCCACCATCGCCCATAAGGATGAACACTTGTTGATACTTGCAGTTAGGGAATAGCACATAGCCAGCAATCATTTGCAAGTTTTCTTGTGAGATTGGCTCATCGTTAGTGACATCCACAATAAACTTGTCCCACGTTGGACAAATGGCATCTGGATTGTAGTCGTACTCCATGATGATGGAACAAAAGTCGAACTCGGAAAAAGTTCTAAAGTTGCCACTTTCAATCTCTAGTGTGCCGTTTTGGAATGTGAGCACTGGCTTTCGGTCGAATACAACATCACGAACAGTACGAGCTTTAAGCAAGTTGCACACTGCGTTTACACGATTGGCCGTTGAAAACTGCTTGCCATAGGTTGTGTCGGCATAGTTGCGCACATCGTTGTCGGAAATGCGTGACCAAATGCGGCCATCCCACTCGTAAAAGCCCACGTTATTGATGTAAATAACGTTGTGCTTCTTGATGATATCATCTGCCACATCCGACTCACTTGGTGGCTTGGTTGCCATTTTAGACAAGGCATCAAGTGTACGTTGTGGAAACTTGTAGTCGCACGAGTTGATGATGTCAGCTATGGTCACTGGATCACAATGACGATTGATTGAAAGCACAAAACGAGTCAAATCCTCTATAGTCTTGGATTGCTCTGCCAAAAACGGCATACCAGGTTGTGCGTTGGCTACAATAAGCGAAATATCGTTGCCAGCTGCATAGTAGTCGGAAATGTCGTGATAGTTTGGTGTTGTGCCCACCTTGAAAGGAATGTTGTTTCTAAACAGCATTTGCGCCATGTCCAAAGTAAAGTGTTCGCCTGCATTGGATGTTTGGGAGTCATCATCATAGCAAATGATAACTTGTTCGAACATCTTGGCAACGGAAAGTACTTCCTTGATTTGTTGGCTTGAAAACCGTCCTGTGATAGCCGAGATCGTTGGATATCCTGCTTGTATGGTGGAAAGGGCATCAAAGGCACCTTCGGCAATAAAAAGCACGTCTCGTCTGCCGTTGTTCAAGGTGTCCAAGCCGAACACACAATGGT
>JAZRHU010000049.1:0-19864 GCA_045644945.1 Candidatus Fimimonas sp.
TCTACAATTTTATCGGCGGGAGCAAGCCCCCGCCCTACGACACAATTGTTCCTGGCCAATTGGGGCAATGGAAATATGCGGGCGGATATAGAATCCGCCCCTACAGCAAAACGGCGTTATCCATGTAGAACTTTTGCTAAACAACACAACCAATGGTTTTGTTAAACTGAAAAAGTGGCTTGCGAACAAGGAATGTGTGCTTAACAAAGTGATTTGACGAGCAAAAGGCAAGTGGGAGCGTCGTTATTGCGAAGGCGCATACCCCTTGGTCTGTAACTGAGCAAAACGTCGTTATCCACGCAGAACTTTTGCCGTCAAAAAGCACACAGAACTTGTGAGCAAGCCACAAAAAACAAAAGACACTTGCGTGTGCAAGTGTCTTTGATTGTTTTGAGTTTAAGTTTCAACCGTTAGGCGAATTAACCAAGGATCTTGGATACAACGCCGGAACCAACAGTGTGGCCACCTTCACGGATAGCGAAACGAAGACCTTCTTCCATAGCGATTGGAGTGATCAACTCAACTGTGATGTGAGTGTGGTCACCAGGCATAACCATTTCAACACCTGGGTCGAGTTGGATAGAACCTGTAACGTCTGTTGTACGGAAGTAGAATTGAGGACGGTAACCCTTGAAGAATGGGCTGTGACGGCCACCTTCTTCCTTAGTCAAAACGTATACTTGACCTTCGAATTGCTTGTGAGGAGTAACTGTCTTTGGTTTAGCGATAACTTGACCACGTTCGATTTCTTTACGGTCAACACCACGAAGAAGAAGACCTACGTTGTCGCCTGCGAATGCTTCGTCAAGAAGTTTACGGAACATTTCAACACCTGTAACAACGGATGTTTTGATTTCTTCACGGATACCAACGATTTCTACAGGGTCAGAAGGTTTAACGGAACCACGTTCAACACGACCAGTAGCAACTGTACCACGACCTGTGATTGTGAATACGTCTTCTACAGGCATCAAGAAAGGTTTGTCTGTAGCACGTTCTGGTGTAGGAATGTAAGCATCGATTTCGTCCATGAGTTGCAAAATAGGAGCATAAACTGGATCGGAAAGGTTGTTGTTACCGGATTGGTAAGCATCGATAGCGCACTTAGCGGAACCTTTAACGATAGGAAGATCGTCGCCAGGGAATTCGTACTTGGAAAGAAGTTCACGGATTTCCATTTCAACGAGTTCAAGAAGTTCTTCGTCGTCAACAAGGTCAACCTTGTTCATGAATACTACGATGTAAGGAACACCTACTTGACGAGCAAGCAAGATGTGTTCGCGAGTTTGTGGCATTGGACCGTCAGCAGAAGAAACTACCAAGATAGCGCCGTCCATTTGAGCAGCACCAGTGATCATGTTTTTAACGTAGTCGGCGTGGCCTGGGCAGTCAACGTGTGCGTAGTGACGTGTAGCTGTTTCGTATTCAACGTGTGCTGTGTTGATTGTGATACCACGAGCTCTTTCTTCTGGAGCCTTGTCGATTTCGTCGTACTTCATAACTTGAGCACCGTTAGCCATAGCCATAACCATTGTGATAGCAGCTGTCAAAGTTGTCTTACCGTGGTCTACGTGGCCGATTGTACCAATGTTTACGTGTGGTTTACTTCTGTCAAATTTAGCTTTTGCCATTGTAATAAATCCTCCAATTTTTTTTGTTTTTTAATTTTTTTGTTAAAATTTAATTTTATAATCTAATTATATAATATTTTTTAATTTTGGTCTATACTTTTACGCTATTTTCCCAAAATTATTTTGTGCTTTGTTCCTTTACAATCTTATCTTTGATTGCCTTTGGAACTTCTGCAAAGTGGTCAAATTGCATTGAGTAGTTACCACGACCTTGTGTACGAGAACGCAAGTCTGTTGCGTAACCGAACATTTCAGCAAGAGGAATAAATGCGTTTACAACTTGAACACCGTTGCGGATTTCGATGCTGGAAATTGTACCACGACGAGAGGAAACGTTACCCATAACATCGCCCAAGTACTCTTCTGGCATTGTGATTTCCACCTTCATCATTGGCTCGAGCAATACTGGTTCTGCCTTCAAAGCACCAGCTTTGAGTGCCAAGCTACCAGCAATTTTGAATGCCATTTCGGATGAGTCTACTGGGTGGAAAGAACCGTCGTAAACAGTTGCCTTGAAGTCAACAAGTTCGTAACCTGCAAGAGGACCAACCTTTGCTGCTTCCATGATACCGTTGTTAACAGGTTGGATGTATTCCTTTGGAATGGAACCACCAACTGTTTCGTCAACAAATTGGTAACCTTGACCAGCTTCGAGTGGTTCAAGTCTAACTCTACAGTGACCGTATTGACCTTTACCACCGGATTGCTTAACGTGCTTACCTTCCACTTCCACAGCTTTGCGGATAGTTTCGCGGTAGGAAACTTGTGGTTGACCGATGTTAGCTTCTACTTTGAACTCACGAAGCAAACGGTCTACGATGATTTCCAAGTGCAATTCGCCCATACCAGCGATGATTGTTTGGCCTGTTTCTTTGTCGGTGTATGTCTTGAAAGTTGGGTCTTCTTCTGCAAGTTTTGCAAGAGCCAAGCCCATCTTTTCTTGACCTGCTTTTGTTTTTGGTTCGATAGCAACCTTGATAACTGGTTCAGGGAATACCATGCTGTCCAAAACGATTTGTGCGTTTTCTACGCAAAGTGTGTCACCAGTAGTTGTATCTTTCAAACCAACGAGAGCAACGATTTCACCTGCGTAGGTTTCTTCGATTTCTTGACGTTGGTTGGAGTGCATTTGCAAAATCTTTGTGATACGTTCACGCTTGCCCTTTGTGGAGTTGTAAACGTAAGAACCTGCTTGCAATGTACCGGAGTAAACACGGCAGTAAGCAAGTTTACCAACAAATGGGTCAGCTACGATTTTGAATGCCAAGCCACAGAATGGCTCGCTGTCGTCTGTGTGACGAACAATTTCTTGGCTTTCGTCGTCTACGTCGAAACCAACAACGTGGTCAACGTCAACTGGGCTAGGAAGATAGTCGCAAATTGCATCAAGCAATTTTTGAACACCCTTGTTTTTGTAAGCTGTACCGCACAAAACTGGGTTGATTTGAAGAGAAATAACTGCTTTACGAAGAGCTGTTTTGATTTCGTCAACGGACAAGTCGCCTTCTTCGAAGAACTTTTCCATCAACTCGTCGTCTGTTCCAGCAAGGAACTCAACAAGTTCTGCGTGAGCGATTTCTACTGCGTCAATCATGTCTTCGGGGATTTCGCCTTCGTCAACAACTACGCCTGTAGGATCGTTGTAGAAATAAGCTTTCTTTGTGATAACGTCAACAAGACCGCGGAATGTTTCTTCCTTGCCGATTGGCAATTGAATTGGCATAGCGTTTGTCTTAAGACGTTCGCGCATCATTTTTACTACGTTGTCGAAGTTTGCACCGTTGATGTCCATCTTGTTTACGAATGCAATACGAGGAACGTTGTATTTGGATGCTTGGTGCCATACAGTTTCACTTTGTGGTTCTACACCACCCTTAGCGCAAAATACTGCAACAGCACCGTCAAGTACACGCAAGGAACGTTCAACTTCTACTGTGAAGTCTACGTGTCCTGGTGTGTCGATCAAGTTGATACGGTGGTCAACGTTGTTGCTACCCACCCAGTTAACAGTTGTAGCTGCAGAAGCAATTGTGATACCACGTTCTTGCTCTTGAGCCATACTGTCCATTACGGCTGTACCTTCGTGAGTTTCACCGAGTTTACGAGTTTTACCAGAGAAGAACAAAATTCTTTCGCTGGTGGTAGTTTTACCGGCGTCGATGTGTGCCATGATACCGATATTACGAACGTTTTGCAATGGATAAATTCTTGCCATATCTTACCTTCCAAACTCCGAGTTAAATTACCATCTGAAATGTGCAAATGCTTTGTTGGCTTCTGCGGAACGGTGCATTTCTTCCTTACGTTTGAATGCGCCACCCATTTCGTTGCAAGCGTCCATAAGTTCGCCAGCAAGACGAAGGTGCATAAATCTTTCGCTACGTTTACGAGCGAACATTACCAACCAACGGATTGCCAAAGTTTGACGGCGTTCTGGTCTAACTTCCATTGGAACTTGGTAGTTTGCACCACCTACACGTCTTGCTTTGCACTCCAACATAGGCATCAGATTGTTGATTGCTTTGTTAAATACTTCCATAGGGTCTTGGCCTGTTTTAGCAGCGATTTCATCAAATGCGCCGTAAACAATTTCTTGAGCTGTACCCTTTTTACCGTCCAGCATAACTTGGTTGATAACTTTTGCTACAACCTTGGAACCATACACTGGATCTGGTAGAACGTCCCTCTTGGGGACACCACTTCTTCTAGGCATCTAGATTTTCCTCCTTATAAGATTTTGTTTTGATTTTTTGTTTTTTACTAAATACAGCCAACTCGACGTATTTCCATCAATACGGAGAAACTTCTGCATAACCGGGACACTTGCCCTTGCATACTGCTTACTCAGCGAAAAGTCAAAATAATCAAATCCGACTATTCACTAATTGAACTGTAAAAGTTTGTGTTCTACCTTTGTAGAACGGGTTGTCCTAGAGCTTATTTCTTAGGACGTTTTGCGCCATACTTGGAACGAGATTGACGACGGTTTGCAACGCCTGCTGTATCCAATGTACCACGAATAATGTGATAACGAACACCGGGCAAGTCACGAACACGACCACCACGAATCAATACAACGCTGTGCTCTTGAAGGTTGTGACCTTCGCCTGGAATGTAGCATGTACCTTCCATACCGTTTGTACGACGAATACGTGCAATTTTACGGAGAGCGGAGTTAGGCTTTTTGGGGGATGTTGTTGTTACGTTCAAGCATACACCACGTCTTTGTGGGCAAGAAGCCAAAAGTGGGGATTTGCTCTTTTCAGCATCACGACGTCTGCCTTGTCTGATCAATTGGTTGATTGTTGCCATTTTGTTACCTCCTTTCAATAGTGAATTGTCGGGACCTTACAAAAAGTCCAATATACTAACTGCGTTTGCAGTTGGTACCAAATTTGTGTTGGCGCATTGCCAACTTGTGATTTTTGCTAACTAATCTTTGAGCACTCCAAGCGAACCGCTGGGAACATCGATACCGTATGCAGAGGAAATATCCTGCATGGTACCTTGAATTTTGTACTTGATGTTGTTTTGCTTTGCAATAACAATCAAGGACTTTATGTACTCTTGTTCTGCATCGGCAGCGATAACGATTTCGCGAATGATACCATCCTTGATACCACGGGAAATTTGACGCTTTCCGATGACTACTTTTTGCATTTTGTTAGTCATAAACCACCAACATATATTTTATCAAAACATTGAAAAGCAGTCAAGCGTTTTTACTCACTTGACTGCTTTGATTGTTGCTATTTAAGAGAAATATTATTCTTCCTCTACTGTGTCTGTTGCGTCGCCGTCAGTTTCTGGTTTAACAACGTTAACAAGTTCCTTTTCGCGGTAGAGTTGCAAGCCTGTACCAGCGGAAATCATCTTACCGATGATTACGTTTTCCTTCAAGCCGTAAAGTGGGTCGCACTTGTTCTTGATTGCAGCTTCTGTCAAAACGCGAGATGTTTCTTGGAAGGATGCTGCAGACAAGAAGCTATCAGTTGCAAGAGATGCCTTTGTGATACCAAGAAGGATTCTCTTTGCTGTTGCTGGGATACCGTCGTTTTCCAAAGCAAGGTTGTTTTCTGCTTCGAACTTGAAGATATCTACCACTTCACCTGGGAGCATATCTGTTGTACCAGCGTCCTCAATACGAACCTTGCGGAGCATTTGACGAACGATAACTTCCACGTGCTTGTCGTTGATTTCTACACCGTTGGTGCGGTATGTTGCTTGAACTTCCTTAACGAGGTATTCTTCAACTGCACGCAAGCCCTTGGTTGTGAGCAAGTCTTGTGGGAAGATGGAACCTTCGGTCAAAGGAGTACCGCTTTCTACCTTGTCGCCAGCGTGTACCTTGATACGGGATGTGTAAGGAATTTGGTATTCTGTTTGTTTGCCGTTAGCGTCTGTTACCACAACAATCTTCTTGTCGGAGTTTGTTGGGATAGAAACGATACCGTTAACTTCGGAGATGATTGCGCATCCCTTTGGTTTGCGTGCTTCGAACAATTCTTCAACACGTGGCAAACCTTGTGTGATGTCGTCTGCTGTTGCTACACCACCGGTGTGGAATGTACGCATTGTAAGCTGTGTACCAGGTTCACCGATGGATTGAGCAGCGATAACACCAACTGCTTCGCCAAGATGAACTGGCTTGCCGTTTGCCATGTTTGCACCGTAGCACTTAGCACATACGCCGTGTTCGGAACGACATGTCAAAACTGTTCTCATGTACAACTTGGTGATGCCTGCCTTTACAATCACGCTTGCCAAGTCGTCGTCGATCATTGTATCGCCTGGGCAGATAACTTCGCCAGTTGTTGGGTTGATAACATCGTCGATAACGTATCTACCAATGATACGGTCTTCGAATTTTTCCACGATTTCGTCCTTACCAGAACCACGGAATGCTTCAATCCACATACCTTGTGGACGAGAACCAGCAGAACAGTCGTGTTCGCGTACGATAACGTTTTGAGCAACGTCAACCAAACGACGAGTAAGGTAACCGGAGTCGGCAGTTTTAAGCGCTGTATCGGCAAGACCTTTACGACCACCGTGGGAAGAAATGAAGTACTCAAGTACGGACAAACCTTCACGGAAACATGCCTTAACGGGCAATTCGATTGTACGACCAGATGGGTCGCTCATCAAACCACGCATACCGCACAATTGGCGGATTTGGTTCATGCTACCACGGGCGCCAGAGTCAGCCATCATCCAAATTGGGTTGTCCGCTTCCATTACGTTTTTAACGAGAGATTCCACTTGGCTAGCGGCATCTTTCCAAACGTCGATAACGGACTTGTAGCGTTCGTTTTCTGTCAAGAAACCTTCGTTGTAGTTATCTTCGATTGCGATAACCTTGAGTTCAGCAGCTTCCAAGATGGACTTCTTTTGGCTTGGGATGTTCATATCGAACACACTTGTTGTAAGACCACTGATTGTGGAGTACTTGTAACCAAGTGCCTTTACGTTGTCCAACATGATTGCTGTTGGGCTTGTACCACGAAGTTTGAAGCACTTTTCAACAATCTTGGAGAGTTGCTTTTTGCCTACCAAGTGTGCCTTGGGGTTAGCAATCATATCTGCTGTCAAAGCCATTGGGATACCCAATGTTTTGCGTTCGAGAGCGTTTTTAGCAATAATTTCTGGATCGGTGATGTATGGATTGTCTTGTTCAGCAGAACCATCTACGTAGTCGTAGTAGATTGCTTGGCAGAAAATCATACGACCAACTGTTGTCCAAATCTTTTTGCCATCTTCAAGCGCAATGTTAACAACTGTGTGCAAAGTGATGTCTTTTGCAACGTAAGCTTCGTAAGCTTCGTCAAAGCTGTGGTAGTACTTACCTTGGCGCAAAATTTCCACTTCTTCTTCAGTCAAAGCGCGCTCGTGACGAGTTTCGTCGTAGAGTTTGATGATTTTGGATGTAAGTTCCACGTCACCACGAATTGTTGTGAGGTAGTAGCAACCCAAAACCATGTCTTGTGTTGGGGAAATAACGGGTTTACCGTCGGAGAGCTTCAAGATGTTGTTTGCAGCAAGCATCAAGTAGCGAGCTTCTGTTTGAGCCTCAACAGAAAGAGGTACGTGAACAGCCATTTGGTCGCCGTCGAAGTCGGCGTTGAATGCAGTACATGCAAGTGGGTGCAATTTGATAGCACGACCTTCGATAAGTACTGGTTCAAATGCTTGGATGGAAAGTCTGTGCAATGTTGGCGCACGGTTGAGCATTACTGGGTGATCTTTGATAACACCTTCCAAGATGTCCCAAACCTTTGCATCGGCACGTTCAACACGCTTTTTAGCGGATTTAACGTTGTGGCATTGACCAACTTCCACAAGTTTCTTCATTACAAATGGTTTGAACAATTCCAAAGCCATTTCCTTTGGAATACCACATTGGTGAAGCTTGAGTTCTGGACCTACTACGATAACGGAACGACCGGAGTAGTCAACACGCTTACCAAGGAGGTTTTGACGGAAACGACCTTGCTTACCACGAAGAAGACCAGACAAGGACTTGAGTTCGCGGTTGCCAGCACCTGTTTGTGGGCGCTTGGAACGAGAGTTATCCAACAAGCTATCAACAGCATCTTGAAGCATACGTTTTTCGTTGTTGATCAAGATTTCTGGAGCGTTGATTTCGATAAGTCTCTTCAAACGATTGTTACGGTTGATAACTCTGCGGTACAAATCGTTGAGGTCGCTTGTAGCGTATCTACCACCATCAAGTGGTACCATTGCACGAAGTTCTGGTGGAAGAACTGGCAAAACTGTCAAAATCATCCATTCGGGGCGGTTGCCACTCTTACGGAAGGATTCAACAATGTCCAAACGCTTGATAGCGCGAACTTTCTTTGCGCCTGTGCTTGTTTTTGCAAGGATATCGCGGAGTTCTTTTGCTTCAGCTTCCAAGTCGATGTTTTGCAAGAGTTCACGAACGGCTTCGGCACCTGTGCCAGCACGGAAGTTCTTTGTGGCATCTTCGCGTGCGGCAGCTTGTGCTTCGCGGTATTCGTTCATTGTCAAAATTTGCTTGTATTGCATACCACTTTGCATTGGATCGATAACTACATAACTTTGGAAGTTGATGAGTTGTTCCAATACTTTTGGAGACATGTCGAGGATAAGACCCATACGAGATGGAGTACCTCTAAAGTACCAAATGTGGGATACAGGAGCAGCAAGTTCGATGTGACCCATACGTTCACGACGAACCTTTGCCTTTGTAACTTTTACGCCACACTTTTCGCAAACAACACCCTTGTAGCGGATGCGTTTGTATTTACCACAGTGACATTCCCAGTCTTTGACAGGTCCAAAAATCTTTTCGCAGAAAAGACCGTCTTTTTCTGGTTTTTGTGTGCGGTAGTTGATAGTTTCGGATTTTTTAACTTCGCCGTAGGACCACTCACGGATTTTTTCAGGGGAAGCAATGCCGATTTGAATCATTGCGAAGTCGTTGATAATGCCTGCACGAGCCAAAGAGTTGGAACGCAACGCAGAAATAGATTGTCCTGTAATTACTTCGTTACTCATAATTTCGTTTACCTCCCTTGTTAGTCATTATCTTCGTCAGTTTCGTCGCCGAACAAATCATCTTCGTCGTCGCCGTCATCGCCAAACAAGTCGTCCAAATCAAAGTTTTCTTCATCATCGAAGCCTACTTCGTCGTCGCCATCTTCTTCGTCAGCAAACAAATCAGACAATGCATCGTCGGAGTCAGCATCATCATCAAACAAACTGTCAAGGCTAAAGTCGTCATCAATTTCTGTGAAGGATGCGTCGTCGTCGCCAAGAGCAATTTCGTCATCAGGTGAGAATGTAGAAATAGCTTGTTTGCGTTGTTCTTGTTCAGCAAGCATAATTTCGTTGTAGTCAGCTTCGTCATCTGTGGAGTCACGAACGATAATTTCTTCGTGGTCAGCGGACAAAACTTTAACGTCAAGTGCAAGAGATTGCAATTCCTTGATAAGTACCTTAAAGCTTTCGGGGATGCCTGGATCAGGAATGTTTTCGCCCTTAACGATTGCTTCGTAAGTCTTAACACGGCCAACAACGTCGTCGGATTTTACTGTCAAGATTTCTTGCAATACGTTAGCAGCACCGTAAGCTTCCAATGCCCAAACTTCCATTTCACCGAAACGTTGTCCACCGAATTGAGCTTTACCACCCAAAGGTTGTTGTGTAACAAGGCTGTAAGGACCTGTGCTACGAGCGTGGATCTTGTCGTCTACCAAGTGAATGAGCTTGAGGTAGTACATGTAACCTACTGTTACGCGGTTTTCGAATGGTTCGCCTGTACGACCATCGTAAAGTTGAACTTTACCGTCAACCTTGCCAGTCTTGGGGTTAACCATGCCGTTTTCTTCGAACAATCTGCGGATTTCCGCTTCGCTTGCACCGTCGAAAACTGGTGTTGCAATCTTCCAGCCAAGCATCTTGGAGATAAGTCCCAAGTGAACTTCCAATACTTGACCGATGTTCATACGTGAAGGAACGCCCAATGGGTTCAACACGATTTGAAGTGGAGTACCGTCTTCCATAAATGGCATGTCTTCCTCTGGAAGCACGCGGGAAACGACACCCTTGTTACCGTGACGACCAGCCATCTTGTCGCCGACGGAGATTTTACGTTTTTGTGCAATGTACACGCGAACGAGTTTGCTTACGCCTGGATCCAATTCGTCTTTGTTTTCGCGAGTGAATACCTTGACGTCAACAACAATACCACCTTCGCCGTTAGGAACGCGCAAAGATGTATCTCTTACTTCGCGAGCTTTTTCGGAGAAGATAGCGCGGAGCAAACGTTCTTCTGGAGTGAGGTCTGTTTCTCCCTTTGGAGTAACCTTACCTACCAAGATATCGCCAGGGTGAACTTCTGCACCAATGCGAATGATACCATTTTCGTCCAAATCCTTCAAAGCGTCTTCGCCAACGTTAGGAATTTCACGAGTGAATTCTTCTGGTCCGAGCTTTGTTTCGCGACACTCGATTTCGTGTTCTTCGATGTGGATGGATGTAAATGCGTCTTCTTTTACAAGTTTTTCAGAAAGAAGTACAGCGTCTTCGTAGTTGTAACCTTCCCAAGTCATAAAGCCGATAAGAATGTTACGACCAAGAGCAAGTTCGCCACCGTCGGTACTTGGGCCGTCAGCAAGAACTTGACCAGCTTCTACGCGGTCGCCCTTCTTTACGATTACCTTTTGGTTGATGCAAGTACCTTGGTTGGAACGAACAAACTTCTTCAAGGTGTATTCTTGCAATGTGCCGTTGTCAGCTTGAACAACAATCTTGTTGTCGCTTGCCTTCAAAACGATACCACTTTCACGTGCAATTACCATAACACCACTGTCGTAAGCAATTCTTGCTTCGATACCAGTAGCAACGATAGGTGCTTCAGGAGAGATAAGTGGTACTGCTTGACGTTGCATGTTGGAACCCATCAAGGCACGGTTTGTGTCGTCGTTTTCCAAGAATGGAATCAAGCTTGTAGCAACGGAAATAAGTTGACGTGGAGATACGTCGATGTAGTCTACTCTTTCGCGTGGGAATTCCAAAATTTCTTCACGGCGACGGCAAGTGATACGTTCGTTAGCAAAGAAGCCATTTTCGTCAAGTGGTTCGTTTGCTTGACCGATGATGAACATATCTTCTTCGTCAGCGGAAAGGTAGTCTACGCTTTCTGTTACGATGTTGTGGATTTTGTCTACTCTGCGGTATGGAGCTTCGATAAAGCCGTACTCGTTGATGCGAGCGTAACCAGCAAGAGAAGTGATAAGACCGATGTTTTGACCTTCGGGAGTTTCGATTGGGCACATACGACCGTAGTGGGTGTAGTGAACGTCGCGGACTTCGAAGGTAGCGCGGTCGCGGTTGATACCACCAGGACCAAGTGCAGAGAGCTTACGTTTGTGTGTGAGTTCCGCAATTGGGTTGGATTGATCCATAAATTGAGAAAGTTGGCTTGAACCAAAGAACTCTTTGATAGCGGAGGAAACAGGACGAACGTTGATGAGTGTTTGTGGTGTTGCCTTGCCTGGTTCTTGAATTGCCATACGTTCGCGGATAACTCTTTCCAAACGAGAGATACCAATACGGAATTGGTTTTGAAGAAGTTCGCCTACGGAACGGATACGGCGGTTAGCCAAGTGGTCGATGTCGTCATCGTGACCGATGCCGTATTTAAGACCAAGGTTGTAGTTTACTGTGGACAAGATGTCGATGCGAGTGATGTGCTTGGAGATGAGGTCGTCCTTGCGTTCTTTCAATACTTCCAAAGTTTCCTCGATGGAAAGACCTTGAGAAAGAATTTCGCTAAACAATTCCACGTCAACTGCTTCGTACAAGCCGATTTCCTTGAAGTCAACTTTTGCGTACTCTGTATCAACTGTTGTAGCAAACAATTTTGCATCAACTGTGTTGTTACCGATAACCTTGACTCTTGGGCACTCGCTTGCAAAGATGATAACTGGGCTTGTGTTGGATTTGTACACATTGTAGCCCTTTTCCATTGCGATTTGAGCTGCTTCGGCAACGGTGATTTCGCCCTTGCGTTCAGCGTAGCTGGATTTTGCTACGTCAACAAGGTAACGACCGGATGCATCTACTTGTTCGCCGTAGATGTTCAAAACGCCAGTTTCTGTCATCACAACGCAACCAAGGTGGTTGTTGAGAAGTGTTGCGTAGTCAATTTCGCTTTTAACTTGGCTACCATCAAGCAAAAGTGTAGCAATTTCGGTTGTTGTGTGGATTTGGTTGATACCGCTGTGTTGAATGTCGAAAGCATCGCCAGCGCTCAAAACTGTGCCAGCCTCGATTGTACGTTCGCATGGAATTGTAACTTGCGCATCGAGGTATTGACCTGTTACGTTTGCAACAAAGTTGTCGTCTACTGCAACTGTGATAACTTCGCCTTTGTCGTTCAAGATTTCTACGCTGTTGATAACACCACTGTTAGCAATTTGCTTAGCTTGTTCGCTTGTCAAACATGTGTATTGTTCGAAAGTGAGCAATTTTACTGCAAGTGTTTCGCCAAGAGTGAGGCCGTTGATACGTGTAGCAAGTGCCAACTTTTTGTTGAACTTGTAGCGACCAACGCGAGCAAGGTCGTAGCGCTTTGCATCAAACAAAAGGTCGTTCAATGTTTTTTGAACGGATTCGTCTGTTGGGATTTCACCTGGACGCAAACGCTTGTAGATTTCTACCAAAGACTCTTGGTCGGTAGCTGTGTCGTCCTTTGCGAAAGTAAGACCAAGGATTGGGTCGTACTCGAAAAGCTTTGCGATGTTGTTTGCGCTACGGCTTGTGATACCATCGTGCAAAATACCACGGAGCAAAACTGTCAAAGGAAGCTTGCGGTTACGGTCGATGTGAACGTTAAGAATGTTGTGGTTTGTGTCGTGTTCGATTTCCAACCATGCACCACGTGTGGGCATAGCTGTGGTGTTGTAAACTGGCTTGCCGTTTTTGTCTTGCAAGATGTCTACATATACACCAGGAGAACGTACAAGTTGGGATACAATTACGCGTTCTGCACCATTGATGATAAAGCTACCAGTTTCTGTCATCAAAGGGAAATCGCCCATGAAAACTTCTTGGTCAACAAATTCGCCTGTACCTTTGTTTGTCAAACGAACTGTGATACGAAGTGGGCTTGCGTAGGTTGCATCACGCAAGATACATTCTGCTTCGGAGTACTTTTGAGTGGAATCAATACGATGGCTCAAAAACTCCAAACGGAAGTGACCTGCAAAGTCCTCGATTGGGGAAAAGTCTTCGAATACTTCGCGGATACCATGATCCAAGAAGTTTTGGTAACTGGACTTTTGCACCTCGATGAGGTTTGGCAAAGGCAAAACTTCCTTTGTCTTAGAAAAAGATTTTCTGTCGTGATTACCGTATCTAACGGTTTTGATGTCTTGTGGCATGACAAAACTCCTCAAAAAAATTTTTTATAATTTTGCTAAAAGTGTTACAAGTCGTTTTTTGTGTGGCACTTTGTCCACAACCACACAAAAAACCGCCCGACAAAGGAACTTTTAACCTTTTACGTAGTAAAGGCAAAGTTTTTCCATCAAAAATCCGCAAATTTTGTGGACTTTTGGCGGAAAAAATCGCATCTAAACTGCAAAAAAGTGTAAAATTCCCCTCAAGGGCCAATTTTGGACTAGTAAATGATAACACACTATTGCGCAATAGTCAACGAGAAAGTTTTTGAGAATTCAAAAAATAAATATTACAAAATTTTTTCATTATTATTTTAGACATAATATTATGCCCAAAATAGCCATTTGAAGCAACTTTTGACTTGTTTGCTGGTGTTTTGCAATGCACCACCAAGGAGGAATTTGGCAAACGCGTGCCCCATCCGCACACCACAAATTGGTGCAATTTTCCCTGCTTGAACGTTGCTGTTTGCACCCATTAACACAGGTAAATTTGTGCCAAAATTGACCAAATTTCCGACCCAAAAACCACCCAAAAAACACAACGATTTTGGGCAAAATTTGCACCACTTTTTGCAACTAAAAATGGCAAAAATCACACAATTTTTAGCCTCCTTGGGGCGTAAAATTTGCACCAATTTGGGTGCAATTTTTGGCGTAAAACTTGCCAATTTTACTGCAGATTTTGGCAGTTTTTGTGGCATTTTTGCAGAAATAATACGACATATTTTTGCAAAAATCTTGGCACTTTTTTGCAACAGGAAGGCCTTTAAAGCTACCAAATTTTACAAAAGCAAGCATTTTAAGATGTATTTCATTATTAAAAATACCCTTGACTTGTGGTAACATTGGGTGTATAATGCTCCTATCCCAAAAAATAATGGAGGAAACTATCATGAAAAAATTTACAAAAATTTTGGCAATCGCATTGCTTGCAGTTTTGTGTTTGACAGCTCTTACAGCTTGCAGCAATATCTCCCAAGCTTACGCTGACAAAATCAACAAGGCAGCTGGCAGAGACGAACACCTCGAATACCTTGATGTTTTGAACGATCTTGGCGACAACGCTATCGACATCACAATTTTGAAGACAGGCGTTATCATCGCTGCACAAGGTTGCGAATCTTTGGAAGAACTCAACGCTAAACTTGACGAAGGCAAATCCGTTAAGGGTATTGTTATCACAATGGTTGGCGGCAAAGCTACAAGCGCTGAATACAAAGTTCTTACAAAAGAAGATACAAAATAATCAATCTAACAAAACAAAGATGGACGAGGTTATCTCGTCCATTTTTATTGCAAAATTTATTTGCGCACATGCTTGTTTGAGTTTTGCCACACAAGACATCACACAAATTTGCTATTGCACCACTTACAAAAAAAGACAAGTGATGGCAATTTTTAAAGTTGATTTTACAAAACAAAAAAGACCTTGCAAGTTGCAAGGTCTTTTTTATATTCATTGTGATTGGCGAGGTTGTTTGGTAAACGTGCACTACTGCACACAAGCAAACTATCCCTTTACTTGCTCGTAGATTTCCAAGTATCTACGGCTGGAGCGATGCCAGCTGTAACTGCAAGCAAGGCCACTCTTGCGGATTTTTGCAAAAACTTCCTTGTTGGCAAAGAAATCCAACGCGCGATGTACTGTGTAGCCAAAGTCGTGAGCGTTGTAGTTTGTAAAGCTAAAACCATTGCCCTTTTTGGTTTTTTCGTTGTAGCTAAACACTGTGTCCTTGAGGCCACCAGTTTCGCGAACGATGGGTACTGCACCGTACTTCAAACCAATGATTTGTGTGAGTCCACATGGCTCGAACAAGCTTGGAACAAGTACAAAGTCAGCTGCGGCATAGATTTGGTGAGCAAGCTTGTTGTTGAATGTCAAGTTGGCGGAAACCTTTGTTGGGTACTCCTCGCCAATACGACGGAAGGGTTCTTCGTAGTCGCCTGTGCCAAGCAACACAAATTGAACGTCACGTTGCAAAATGTCGTGGATTTGGTCAATTACCAAGTCCAAGCCCTTTTGGTCAACCAAGCGGGAAATAAGCGCCAACATTGGCACGTCATCGCGAACGGGCAAACCAAGTTGTTCTTGAAGTGCACGTTTGTTTGCAAGTTTGCCTTCCTCTGCGGACTTTTTGCCATACTTTTTGGCAATAAGTTTGTCGTAGTAGGGGTTGTATGCTTTGTAGTCTACACCATTCAAAACGCCATGAAGTTTGCCAATGTGGGTGTTGATTACACCCTCCAAACCGCAACCATACTCTGGAGTTGTGATCTCGTGTGCATAAGTTGGGGATACTGTTGTGATGGCGTGAGAAAATACCAACGCGCCCTTCATCATGTTTGCACTACCATTGTGCATCAAGCGGTCGTCAGTAAAGTACCAATCATCAAGGCCAGTTAGATCTTGCAACTCCCCTTTGCTTGCCCAACCTTGATACTTCAAGTTGTGCACAGTGTACACAAACTTCATATCGCGGTAGAAATCGTTGTGCTTGTAGAAAGCATCGTACAAAACGGGAACAAGACCTGTAGACCAATCGTTGCAATGAACAACGTCAGCTTTAAAATTCAACCAGCCCAATAGGTCCAAACTTGCCTTTGCAAAGTAAGCAAAGCGTTCGTTATCGGCAAAGCAGTACATTGGGCCCTTGAAGTAGAATTCGTTATCCAAAAAGTACACGTCTACGCCGTTAACCTTCAATGTGAACACGCCAACGTATTGGTGACGCCAAGCAATGTCGGAGTAGTAGTAACCAACGTATTGCATTTGGCTTTGGAATTTTTGCGCAATCACGTCCTTGTAGTAAGGCATAACTACGGCAACCTCGTGACCAAGTTTGGCAACGGCTTTGGGCAAAGCACCCATAACGTCGCCAAGGCCACCAGACTTTGCAAAAGGTTCAACTTCTGCACTCAAATAGCAAATTCTCATTTGTCCTCCTAGATGGTACGGCGTTTGCCAACAACAATTGGGAACTCTGGTTGGCCAACAAGTTCCTTACCCTTGCAGATTACGCAGTTTTTGTCCAAAATTACGCAGGACAAACGTGCATCAGCGGAAATAACTGTGTCTTGCATTACAATACAATTTTTAAGAACTGCGCCCTTTTCCACAGTAACGCCACGGAACAAAATGCAGTTTTCCACTGTACCATCGATAACGCAACCATCGGCAATCATGCTGTTTTTAACAACGGCATTTTTCAAGTAGCGTGTAGGAACCTTGTCCTTGATTTTTGTAAAGATTGTGTCGTCAGCAACGAAAAGTTGTTTGCGAACGTCAGCATTCAACAAATCCATGCTTGCACGGTAGTAGCTATCGATATCTCTTACTGTTGCAAGGTATTTGTCAAACTTGTACACGCCAACATTGTGGTTTGCAATGTAGTCGGACAAAATGTCCTTAGCCATGTCGTTTTTGCCAAGAGCTTGGCATCTTTCCAACATGTTAACAAGCAAGTCTTTTGTAAATACGTAGTAGCCAGTAGCGCGATGGATACGAGGTTTGTCGTCACGTCTGGTTACAAAACCAGCAACACGACCTTCCTCGATGTCGAGATACAAACCGTAGCGACCGTCATCAACATCTTGATAAACAACTGTCAAATCGGCACCACTTTGTTTGTGTTGAGCAACAACTTCGTCAAAACGAATGTTGCAAATGTTGTTACAATCGGCAACAACAACGTACTTTTGTTGAGAGCGCTTGAGGTAATGCAAAGCACTAAATGTCATGCCCATGCGTTTGTCGTCGTACTTGGTAAGATTTTCCGCAAATGGTGGCAAGATGAACAAACCATACTTTTTGCGAGCCAAATCCCATGGCTTACCACTACCAAGGTGGTCGAGTAGAGAACGATAGTTGTAGTCGGTTGTAACACCAACGTTGATGATACCGCTGTTTACCATACCGCTCAACACAAAGTCGATTAGGCGATATCTACCAGCAAAAGGAAGAGCAGCAACGGAACGGATAACTTCCAATTCGCCAAGATTTGTTTCGTTATTGGATGAAAAAATGAGACCCATTGTATCAATCATTATTGCTTACCTCCTTTGTCATCAGTAATCATACTGTTGGAAACAATCCATTTTTCTGCAACTTGTGCACCAGGTGCAACCAAGCTTACACCGCCGGAGCAATATGGGGATACGTACTTAGATGTACCTTCCTCGCCACCGCCAACACCAACAATGCAACCTTCGCCAATAACAGCGCCTTCGCCAATGATGGTTTTGTAAACTTGTGCGCCAGCCAAAACTTTTGCACCGGACATGATAACGCAATCAACAACCTTTGCGCCCTTTTCAATTTCTACGCTATCAGCAATAACGCTGTGCTTAACAACACCGTTTATGTAGCAACCTTCGGTGATCAAGCTATTAATAATTTCCGCTTGTGCACCCAAGAAGTGTGGTTGCTTCAATGCAGACTTGGACAAAATTGGCCACTCTGCATCATCAAGATTGAACTCGTCACTATCCAACAAGTCCATGTTTGCTTGCCACAAACTTTCCACTGTACCAACGTCCTTCCAGTAGCCCTCGAAACGGTAACCAAACATACGGCTACCTTGGTTGAGCATTTTTGGAATGATGTTTTTACCAAAGTCCTTGGAAGAAGATGCATCTTGTTCGTCCAAAATGAGCTCTTTGCGCAAAACATCCCACTTGAAGATGTAGATACCCATGCTTGCTGTGTTGGATTTTGGTTGCTTTGGTTTTTCTTCGAAGGTAACGATTTTGCCTTCGGCATCAGTTTCCAAAATACCAAAACGAGATGCTTCCTTTGGATCAACAGGAATCATTGCGATTGTGATATCAGCATCGTTTTTCTTGTGGAACTCCAACATGTTGTTGTATTCCATCTTGTAGATGTGGTCGCCAGACAAAATGAGAACGTGCTCGGGAGCGAACTTGTCGATAAACTCGATGTTTTGGTAGATGGCGTTGGCTGTGCCTTTGTACCACTCGCCTTCGTGCTCGCGCATGTATGGGGGCAAAATGTACACACCACCATCATTTACGTCCAAGTCCCAGCTTTGGCCGTTACCAATGTAGGTGTTGAGCTCCAATGGCTTGTATTGTGTAAGGATGCCAACTGTGTCGATACCAGATTGAACACAGTTAGTAAGAGGGAAGTCGATGATACGATATTTACCCCCAAATGGAACTGCAGGTTTAGCAACGTTTTTTGTCAAAACGCCCAAACGACTACCTTGTCCGCCTGCAAGAATCATTGCAATGCAATCTTTTTTCATTTTACCTCCAATATATTTATCTACGCAAAATGCGCTTGTATTTTCACAACATCCATTGTGGATATGTTTAGTGACGGGTATCTAACAGTAGTATATACTGCAACTTTGCACAAACTTTGACAGAACTTGTAGGTTTCTGCAAATAAAAAGGCCAAAGTCCACCACATACTACCATACAGTACAATTATATATCAAACATTTGCAAATTGCAATACCCAATTTTTGCAAAAATGGGCTAAAGTGATAAAAATTTGGTAACAAAATTTGACAATCAATGTAATTGTATTGTAAAAATTTAGTTGCGTATTATTCACAAACTGCAAAAAATAATAAAAAAAGAGTTGAACTGTTGTTCAACTCTTTTAATGGATGCGGCAAAACCTTACCCTCCCGGGCCGTGTCCAGCCAAGTACTCTAGGCGCCATAGGGCTTAACTTCTGTGTTCGGTATGAGAACAGGTGGACCCCTATGACTAAATCACCGCAATGGTATTTACACAGCAGATGCTGTTGTAATCAACTTGTTGGAAAGGAACATTGATAACTGCATAGACAACAAAGCTTAGTGTAAGTGATGAGTTTGTTTGTGTTGTTTGATTTTGTATTCAAGGCTTGTTCGTAATAAATTGAACAAGCGTTCGACCTATTAGTATCGGTCAGCTAAACGTATTACTACGCTTACACCTCCGACCTATCAACCTTGTGGTCTACAAGGGGTCTTATCTAAGGAGATATCTTATCTTAGGGTGGGTTTCACACTTAGATGCTTTCAGCGTTTATCCCGTCCGTACTTCGCTACCCAGCCATGCCTCTGGCGAAACAACTGGTGCACAATTGGTACGTCCATCCCGGTCCTCTCGTACTAGGGACAGATCCCTTCAAATATCTTACGCCCACGATGGATAGGGACCGAACTGTCTCACGACGTTCTGAACCCAGCTCGCGTGCCATTTTAATCGGCGAACAGCCGAACCCTTGGGACCAACTACAGCCCCAGGATATGACGAGCCGACATCGAG
>JAZRHU010000050.1:0-1081 GCA_045644945.1 Candidatus Fimimonas sp.
CGACCTAACAAGGTGGCAACTATCATCGACTGCGTTGGCAACTACCTACGCAACCCATTGCCAGATGCCGATGTTGAGTGGTCACTAACACAATCGGTACGAAAACGCAAGCAGTTCGACTCGGAGGGCAATTTCACTATACGAACTTGCCAAAAGTGTTTCAAGGTGTTCAAGACGGCACCCACTTGCCCTTACTGTGGCTTTGAGTACAAAACGCATCCAAGGGAACTAAAAAAGAAGGAAGAAATTGAACTGCAACGTATTACTGCCGAGCAAGCTGAACAAGCAGAACTTGAACGAAAGAGACTACGCCAAGAGCAAGGCAAAGCAAGAACTTTTCCCGAACTTGTGGCACTTGGCAGAAAACGTGGTGTCAAAAACCCTACATTTTGGGCGCAATGTATTTTGCGTAGTAGGAATAGATAAAACTCGACAAAATTATACCCAAATGTACAAAATTACACTTTGGAGGTGATGTAAAATTAACCAAGAAACAATCCTTCAAAACAAAATCATTGTTGCATTGTGTGAGCGTGGCCACTATGCAGCCAATCACACTGTGGGCGAGTTTTATACCAAGCACGGCACGAAAGTTAAGATCGGCAACCCTGGCGAGGCAGATATCTACGGCCATCGCAAGGATGGAAAAGCATTTTACTTGGAAGTCAAACTACCTGGCGAAAAACCACGCAAAAATCAACTAGACTTCATTGAAGCGATGTATCGAAGTGGTGCTATTGCAGGGTGGTGCACATCGGTACAAGATGCAATCAAAATTGTGGAGGGAACAACATGACGGACTTTGGAATTAGACTAAAAGAAGTGTTAGAAGAAAAAAGCATGAGCTACGAGGACTTGGCAGAAAAGGCGTACATGTCCAAGATGGCCATTTGGTACTACATAAATAGAGATATATTACCAACTGCGGACAACCTAAAGGCAATCTGCCAAGCACTAAACGTTAGTGCAGACTACATGCTTGGATTGGAGGTGCCGAAATGAAGTTCGATGCAATTCTACCAATAGTCCTTGCGCTTATTGTTTCACTTGGGATACTTGCAAAGTGCAAAACACCAACATA